>SYAA01000186.1 GCA_005789055.1 Actinomycetota bacterium | reverse complement strand
GCGACCTCGGGCTCGGGCTGGTACAGCGGTATGGCTTGAGTCACCTGCACGACACCCCCCCGCGCGGAGGCGAGTTCGCTGTCGAGTTCGCTGACCCGCTGGCGCAGGTCGGCATTCTCCTCGACGAGTCGGCCGAGTTCGGTTTCCACCAGGTCGAGGAAGGCGTCGACCTCGTCCTCGTTGTAACCGCGCTTGCCGATGGGCGGCTTGCTGAAGGCCACATTGTGCACGTCAGCCGGTGTCAGTGGCATGGTGTGCCCCTTCCGATCGTGGACGGCGGAATCACCCGCCCGGCAGTGTCGAGCGCGCCTCGCGCCCACAGGTCCGTACTGTAACTGCCGCCCATCCTGTCACACCAGACCCGCCGGTTGCAGTGGACACCGAAATTAAGGGCGGGTTAAGACAAATTTCGGCCGCTCATCGGGCCGCCCCGAACGCAAGTTGCATTCCGATGAAGGCCAGGAGCAGCAACACCATGATGGAGAAATCGAGGCGCACCGCACCAATGGTGAGCTGGGGAATGACGCGCCGCAGCAGCCTCACCGGCGGATCGGTGGCCGTCATGATGCCCTCGAGGACGACGACGGTGGCACCCCGCGGCTGCCAGTCCCGACTGAATGAGCGAATGAACTCCACCACTATCCGCGCTATCAGCAGCAGCCAGAACACGAACAGGGCAAAACCAACGATCTGGAAAACGTGCGCCACCTGAGAGCCGGTCCTCACTAACAGCGGATGGGACGGCGCAGGCTCACCTACACCGAGGTTTCATCAGCCTACCTACTGCGCGGCGGTCTGACGCCGATCACTGGTAGCTGTAGAAACCCGCCTCGGCGATTCTCCGGCGCTCGTCGGCGCTGACATCGACATCGGCCGGTGCCAGCAGGAAGACCTTGGTCGCCACCTTGTCGAACGATCCGCGTAGCGCGAACGCCAGACCTGCGGCAAAGTCGACCAGTCGCTTGGCATCGGCATTGTCCATCGAGACCAGGTCCATGATCACCGGTTGCCCATCGCGGAAGCGTTCGCCGATCGTGCGGGCCTCGTTGTAGTCCTTGGGCCGAAGGGTGGTGATCTTCGACAGCGCACTGCCCTCTTCGAACAACATCGCCATCCGACGCGGATCCATCGCCAGCGCGCCACGGGTCGAGCCGCGCAGTGCCCCAAATCGGGAGGAGCGCGGCATGTCGTGAGGATGGTCGAATTCTCGAGAGCGGGGCCGGGCGTCCTCGCCGTAGCCGACCCGGAAGCCACCGGTGGGCGGATAGTCCGGGCCGCGGTCGTCGCCGTAACCGGCACCGAATTCGCGATCGTCATATCCCCCGCCGTCGTAGCCGGACTCATAGCCGACATCCGCAAACCGATCACCACGACGCGAGGCGGTGCGCGACCGGCCGGCGTCGCGGTCATCCTCGTAGTATTCGTCGTCATAGTCGTCCAACGGCGCCATGCCGAAGTAGGCCTTGACCTTGTGGAGAGTGCTCATCCGCGTGACCCTTCCGGAGCTGAAACTTCGGTATTCGTGCTGAGACTTCGGTTCGTACTGGTGGGTGGTCGAGATACCCGTTGTTCGTGATGAATTTGTGACTGGAGTGACTACTCAGGGAGACGTTAAAGGACGTTGGCCCATTAACGCCGTACCGACACGCACACACGTTGAACCGTGTCGCACCGCCGCGTCGAGGTCGCCGGACATCCCGGCGGACAGTTCGTTCGCGGCGGGGTGGTCGAGCAGCACCCGGCGGTGTTCGGCGGCGAGCGCGGCGAATGCTGAATCGGGGTCGGCACCCAGTGGCGGGATCGCCATCAGACCGACGAACTCCAGTGCTGCCGAGTCGGCAACCTGGGCGCAGATCCGATCCACCGCCTGTGGATCGCCGATATCCACTCCGCCGCGTTGCCCATCGCCGTCGAGGCTGATCTGCACGAACACCCGCAACCGATCCCGCCGCCCCGCCGTCAGGGCCGTTGTGGTGGCTCGGTCGAGTGCGGTGACCACTTTGTCGGTGTAGACCGAGTGCACCGTATCCGCCCAGCGCGCAATGAATTTGGCCTTGTTGCTTTGAATCCCGCCGATCATGTGCCAGCGCACTTCGGTGGAGTCGCCGACGAGTTCGTCGAACTCGGCGATCTTCG
The DNA here is from genome assembly GCA_005789055.1 of Actinomycetota bacterium. Lineage (GTDB taxonomy): Bacteria > Actinomycetota > Actinomycetes > Mycobacteriales > Mycobacteriaceae > Mycobacterium. Next base: position 945 of record SYAA01000186.1, on the reverse strand, counting down.
CTGAGGCCTCCTGCTCCCGGGACTCCCCGAATGCCCGGCAGCCCAACCGCCACAAAATCGCCACGTCGCTCGCCGGGAAGAACTTGGTCACCGGCAGCAGCGCAATCTCCTCGACCGCCCGGCCGGCCGCCTCGGCGGCCCGCGCCAGTCGGGCACGAGCGGCTGCCAGCGATCCGGTCAACTCGGCCACTCGGCGCTCGGAGTCCGCCCCGAAAAGTTCGGCCCCGTCGGGGTGCATCACGACATCCAGACCAGCGACGCCAACCGACCCGTCGGCGCGTCCCGACGGTGGCTGAACAACGCCGGGTCGGTGACGGTGCACCGCGGGTCGATGTCGATGGCGCTGACGCCGGCGGCGAGAAGTTGGCGGGCGATTCCGGCTCGCAGATCCAGCGCCGGCGCACCGTTGCCCGTGGTGGTGCGGCTTCCCGGCAGTCGGGCCTCGACATCGGCGGCCATCTCTTCGGGTACCTCGTAGTTGGCCCCGCTGACCGACGGGCCCAGCAGTACCGAAACGTCCGGCGCACGCGCTCCGGCAGCCAGCATGGCCTCCAAGGTCCGAAGAACCACACCATTGGCCGCACCCACACGTCCGGCGTGGGCAGCACCGAGAACACCGGCCTCGGCGTCGGCCATCAACACCGGCACGCAATCCGCGGTCACCACCGCGAGCGCCAGACCCGGTGTCGTCGTCACCAGCGCATCGGTGGCGTCGAAGGCCTCGGCACGCGCTGCATCGACGAACTCGACGTGATCACCATGAACCTGATTCATCCAGATCACCCGATCCGTCGGCAGGCCGATCGCCGCGGCCAGTCGCGCCCGGTTGGCAGCGACCGCCGCAGGGTCGTCACCGACATGGTCACCCAGATTAAATGTGTCGAACGGCGGCGCGGAAACCCCGCCGGCCCGAGTAGTGGTGACGCGCCGAATCCGCTTCGTCAT
>SYAA01000185.1 GCA_005789055.1 Actinomycetota bacterium | reverse complement strand
GCTGGACTTGCCGGACCCGGTGGACCCGGCCACCAGAAGGTGCGGCATCTTCGCCAGGTTGGCCGAGATGAAATCGCCCTCGATGTCCTTACCGAGGCCGATCACCAACGGATGATGATCCCGACGGGTCGAGGCGGCCGTGAGCACGTCTGCCAGGCGGACCATCTCGCGGTCGGTGTTGGGTACCTCGATGCCGACTGCCGATTTTCCTGGGATCGGTGCGAGCATCCGCACACTCTCAGTAGCCACCGCGTAGGCGATATTGCGTTGCAGCGCAGTGATTTTCTCGACTTTGACACCGGGACCGAGTTCAACCTCGTAACGGGTAACCGTCGGCCCGCGGGTGCATCCGGTGACCGCGGCGTCGACCTTGAACTGATCCAGCACCGAGGTGATGGCATCCACCATCTGGTCATTGGCCGAACTGCGCCGCTTGGGCGGATCGCCGGCGATCAGCAGGTCCAGCGGCGGCAGCGAGTAGGTACCGTCCATCGCTCGTTCGATCGACTGGGTCTCCTGGTGGGGCACGTTGGCCTTGGGCCGGGCGGTTCGTTTGCGGCGGGGTTTGATCGGTTCGGTGAGGTTCGAGGCCTCGGGGACAGACTCGTCGAGTGGGTAGTTGTCGTACGGCGTGCCGCTCGGTCGTGCGGGACTCTGCCAGGACTGTGGTCCATCCGCGAGGGCTCGTGGGTCGTCGTAGTAGCCGTCCGAAAAGTCATCGGGCGCAGGTTCTTTGACGCCTGCGCCGGGCGCGCGGCCGTACCCACCATCGTCGTAGTCCACGTCGTCGTAGTCCACGTCGCCGTAGTCCACGTCGCCGTAGTCCACTTCGCCGTAGCGGGCGCGGGCCGCGAACATGTCATAGAGCGTCTCGGGCACCTCACGGATGGTGGTTCCGGTGAGCAACAGCACCCCGAATAGTGCAGCGCCGATCAGCAGTGGGGTGGCGATCCAGGCCGTGAGTCCGTCGGACAGTGGTCCGCCCATGGCGAACCCGATGAAGCCACCGGCGTGTTGGCGCTCGACCGGATCGGAAGGCGAACCCGACCACAGATGCCACAGGCCCAGAACCGGCAGCGCGACCATCGCCGAGCCCAGGACCAGTCGTGGCCGGGCTTGGGGGTAGGGCTCGGTGCGCATCAGCACCAGTGCGACGGCGGCGATCAGCAGTGGCAGCAGAACCACCGCCGCACCGACGAAGGTCCGCAGGCCCGAGTCGATCCAGGCGCCGACCGGACGCGCGGCGTCGAACCAGGATGCCGCAGCGATGATCACCGCCAGGGCGAGCAGCCCCAGAGCGACCCCGTCACGTCGGTGTCCGGGCTCGATTTCCCGGGCGCGGCCCACCGAACGGGCGGTCGATCCCGCGCCCCGGGCCACCATGAACCAGGTCGCACGGGCGGCCCGGCCGCTGGCGGACGCCGCGACGGCGAACGTCGACGGGCCCTTCCGGGCGGGCGCGGGGGCCTTCCGAGCCGGGGGTTTGCGGCGCGCCGGAGCCGGCTTCGCCGGTTGGGATTTGCCCTTTGAACTGGTCGTTCGCGCGCCAGAGCGAGCGGCCGTCTTATTCGCCATGCGGGAAGATTAGTCCCTGGAGTCCCATCTGCACCACCCGCAACACGGGTCACGCGGATGGCCGTTGCCAGACCGCAATCAATCGGCGAAAGCCGCCCTCAGGGCGCTCCGGCGGGCTACGGCCGCCTGATAGCGCATACGCTCCAGTTCCGTGACCGGGACCAGTGGCGGTACCGCAACCGGGTTCCCGGCGTCATCGACGGCCACCATCGTGAAGTAGGAACTGTTGGTGTGCCGGCGGGTGCCGTCCCGGATGTTCTCCGTGTCGACCCGAATGCCCACCTCAAGGGATGTGCGGCCGGTGTAGTTCACGGTCGCCGAGAACGACACCAACTCCCCCACCAGGATGGCGTCGCGGAAGAGCACACGATCCACCGAGAGGGTCACGGCGTAGGTACCCGCATAGCGGCTGGCACACGAGTAGGCCACCTGGTCGAGGAACTTCAGGAGTGTGCCGCCATGAACCTTGCCGGCAAAGTTCGCCATGTCCGGCGTCATCAGCACCGTCATGGACAGCGACCGGCGATCTTCAGGTTGTCCCATGCCGCGGCCTTTCGTCGGTCGGTCACAATCTACGGTGAGGAGACCGATCTAACCCCAGGAGTCAGCACATGCCCGTCGTCGTCGTCGCGTCGTTCACCGCCAAGCCGGAATCCACCGCTGTCGTGCGTTCAGCATGTATGGCGGCGATTGAGGCCGTCCACGACGAACCGGGGTGCGAGCTGTACTCGCTGCACCAGACCGGTGACACCTTCGTGTTCATTGAGCAGTGGGCCGACGCCGACGCTCTGAAGGTCCACGGCACGGCACCGGCCATTGGCGTGCTGTTCGGGGCGATCGGCGAGCACCTGTCCGGTGCACCAGACATAAAGATGCTCGAGCCCGTCCCGGCGGGCGACCCCGCCAAGGGCCAGTTGCGCGCCTGAGTCGATGAGCGCACGAGAGGGCACCCTGAAGGGTCACGTCGCCTTCATCACCGGCGCGGCTCGCGGTCAGGGGCGCGCACACGCGGTCAAGCTGGCTGCCGAGGGCGCCGACATCATCGCGGTCGACCTGTGCGATCAGATCGCCAGCGTGCCCTACCCACTGGCCACCCCGGACGATCTGGCCGCAACGGTCAAACTCGTCGAGGACACCGGGGCGCGGATCGTGGCGCGCCAAGCCGATGTCCGCGACCGCGCGGGACTTAAAACCGCACTGGCCGAGGGGATGGCCGAACTCGGCCGGCTCGACATCGTGATCGCCAACGCCGGGATCGCCCCGATGACCGATGCGAACGCCTGGCAGGACGTCCTCGACGTCAACCTCACCGGCGTCTACAACACCGTGGACGTGGCAATGCGGCCGCTGATCAAACAGGGTGACGGCGGATCTGTGGTGCTGACCAGTTCAGTAGTCGGACTGGTAGGCATCGGAGCTCCGATGGGCGGCTCACTGGGCTACACCGTGGCCAAACACGGTGTCGTCGGCCTGATGCGGGCCTACGCGAATTTCCTTGCCACCTACAACATCCGGGTCAATTCGGTTCACCCGGCCGGCGTCAACACACCCATGATCGACAATGAGTTCACCCGCTCGTGGCTGGAGGGCCTGGCCCAGGTGGAGCATGCCGGACCGGATATGACCAACGCGCTTCCGGTGCAGACCCTGGAACCGGAGGACATCGCCAACGCCGTCTTCTGGCTAGTCTCGGACGCCGCCCGCTATGTCACCGGAGTCGCGCTACCGGTGGACGCCGGGTTTGTGAACAAGCGCTAGATCTCCAGCACCGTAGGCACGATCATCGGCTGCCGGCGGTAGACCTCGCCGACCCACTTGCCGATCGTGCGCCGCACCGCCTGGGCGATCCGCAACGGGTCGGTCACCTTGTTGGCAGCCAGCGACTCCAGTTCGTCGACAACTTTCTGGGTGACCGAGTCCAGCGCCTTGGGATCCTCGGAGAAACCCCGCGAATACAAATGCGGGGGTGCGGCCATCCGGCAGGTGCCGCGGTGCACCGCCACCGTGACAGCGATGAATCCCGAACTCAGGACAAGCCGTTCGCCAAGGGTCGCCTCACCGACATCACCGGAGACCAAGCCGTCGATGAACACCTTGCCTACCGGAACCGCTCCCGCGATTTTCGCCGTGCCCGACATCAGATCCACGCTGACGCCATTCTCCGCGAGCATGATCGAGTCCTCGAGCACTCCGGTGCGAACGGCCAGTTTCGCGTTCGCGCGCAGGTGCCGCCACGTGCCGTGGACCGGCATCACATTGCGCGGCCGTACCGCGTTGTAGAGAAACAGCAGTTCGCCTGCGTATGCGTGGCCTGAAACATGCACGCGGGCTTGCTGATTGGTGACCACCCGCGCACCGATCTTCGACAGCGCATCGATGACGCCGTAGACGGCCTCTTCGTTTCCGGGAATCAGCGACGACGACAGGATGATCAGGTCTTCGTCGGTGATCGAAATGCTGCGATGTTCCCCGCGCGACATCCGCGACAGCGCCGACAATGGCTCGCCCTGGGTTCCGGTGGTGATGAGCACCAGCCGTTCGGGTGCCATCATTTCGGCCGCGCCGATATCGACGATGTCCTCGTCGGCGACGTTGAGGAAGCCGAGTTCCTTGGCAATGCCCATGTTGCGAACCATGGAGCGGCCGACGAAGGAGACTCGCCGGCCCAATGCCACAGCGGCGTCGATGATCTGCTGGACCCGATCCACGTTGGACGCGAAGCACGCCACGATCACCCGCCGTCCGTCGGCGCCCCGGATGAGCCGGTGCAACGTCGGGCCGACCTCACTCTCCGAAGGCCCGACGCCGGGGATCTCGGCGTTGGTGGAGTCGCAGAGGAAGAGGTCGACACCGGCGTCGCCGAGTCGCGACATCCCGGGCAGGTCGGTGGGCCGGCCGTCGGGGGGAAGTTGGTCGAGTTTGATGTCGCCGGTGTGCAGCACCGTTCCGGCGCCGGTGTGGATCGCGATCGCCAACGCGTCAGGAATCGAATGGTTGACCGCGAAGTACTGACACTCGATTACCCCGTGGGTACTACGTTGTCCCTCCGCCACTTCGACGACCTTCGGCTAGATGCGGTGTTCCCGGCATTTTGCGGCCACCAGGGCGAGGGTGAACTTGGATCCGACCACCGGGATGTCGCCGCGCAACTTGAGCAAGAACGGGATCGCGCCG
>SYAA01000184.1 GCA_005789055.1 Actinomycetota bacterium | reverse complement strand
CATCTTCCGGCCGCGCTGCGCACCTTTCTGCTCACCCTGGCAGTGGTCGATGACTTGCTCGCGATCACCGTGATCGCGGTGTTCTATACCGCCAAGATCAACCTGGGCGCGTTGGGTCTGGCATTGGTTGCACTGACGGTGTTCGCGGTCCTGGTTCAGCGACGTGTCACCTCCTGGTGGTTGCTGGTCCCCTTGGCGTTGATCACCTGGGCGTTCGTACACGAGTCCGGAGTGCACGCCACGGTCGCCGGGGTGCTGCTGGGCTTTACCGTGCCGGTGCTGACGTCCAAGACCGGCGCGCCCGGCCTGGCTGAGCGCTTTGAGCATGTGATGCGGCCCGTTTCGGCGGGCTTTGCGGTGCCGGTGTTCGCCTTCTTCGCGGCCGGAGTGACGTTCGGTGGCTATAACGGATTTGTGACAGCGCTGCGCGATCCGATTGCTCTCGGCGTCGTCGCCGGCCTCGTCGTCGGTAAGACCATCGGTGTGTTCGGCACCACACGACTGGTGGCCGCCGCGACCCGCGCGAGCCTCGACGCATCACTGCGCTGGATCGACGTCCTCGGGGTGTCCCTGCTGGCCGGCGTCGGATTCACGGTATCGCTGCTGATCGGGGACTTGGCGTTCGGTTCGGACCCGACTCGCCAGGAAGTGGTGAAGGTCGGGGTGCTCACCGGGTCTTTGCTGGCAGCGGGTTTGGCGGCGGTCCTGCTGCGGATCCGCAACCGGCACTATCGTTCGGTCTTCGAACTGGAAACCTCCGATGCGGACGGCGACGGGGTGCCGGACGTCTACATCGCCGGGCCGGAATCACCGGGCAAGAGTGCGTAGACTGAGCCGATGCTCGAACAGATCCGGGGCCCTGCCGATCTGCAGCACCTTTCCCAGGACCAGCTGACAGAACTCGCGGTGGAGATCCGCCAGTTCCTGATCCACAAGGTTGCTGCCACCGGCGGACACCTCGGCCCGAACCTCGGCGTGGTGGAACTCACACTGGGCCTGCACCGGGTGTTCGATTCCCCGCACGACCCAATCATCTTCGACACCGGTCACCAGGCGTATGTGCACAAGATGCTGACCGGACGCAGCGGCGATTTTGACACGCTGCGGATGAAGGGTGGCCTGTCGGGTTATCCGTCACGTGCCGAGAGCGCCCACGACTGGGTCGAATCCAGCCACGCCTCCGCGGCGCTGTCCTACGCCGACGGACTAGCCAAGGCCTTCGAATTACGTGGTGAGCGCAACCGCCACGTCGTCGCCGTCGTCGGTGACGGTGCACTGACCGGCGGGATGTGCTGGGAGGCGCTGAACAACATCGCTGCGGCCGAACGGCCGGTCGTCATCGTCGTCAACGACAACGGCCGCAGTTACGCGCCGACCATCGGTGGATTCGCCGACCATCTCGCCGGCCTGCGTCTGCAACCGGGCTACGAGCGGATTTTGGAACGCGGCCGGATCGCGCTTCGCGGCGTACCGGTCATCGGCGAGGTCGCATATCAGGCCATGCACAGTGTCAAAGTCGGACTCAAAGACGCGATCTCCCCGCAGGTGATGTTCTCCGACCTCGGGATCAAGTACGTCGGACCGATCGACGGCCACGACGAACACGCGGTGGAGAACGCACTACGCCATGCCCGCGGCTTCAACGCGCCCGTGATCGTGCATGTGGCGACCCGCAAAGGCATGGGGTATCCGCCGGCGGAGAACGACGAGGCCGAGCAGATGCACGCCTGTGGCGTGATCGACCCGCACACCGGCATGGCGACGACAGCCTCGGCGCCGGGGTGGACCGCGGTGTTCTCCGACGCCCTGATCGCCTACGCGACCAAGCGTCGCGACATCGTGGCGATCACTGCGGCGATGCCCGGGCCCACCGGCCTGGCGGCCTTCGGTGAGCGATTCGCCGACCGGCTCTTCGATGTCGGAATTGCCGAACAGCACGCGATGACATCCGCGGCCGGGTTGGCCATGGGTGGCATGCATCCGGTGGTAGCCGTCTACTCGACCTTCCTCCACCGGGCCTTCGACCAGGTTCTGATGGATGTCGCCCTCCACAACCTGCCGGTCACCATCGTCCTGGACCGCGCCGGCGTCACCGGAAACGACGGCGCCAGCCATAACGGGGTATGGGATCTGTCGGTGCTCAACATCGTGCCCGGAATCCGGGTCGCGGCCCCGCGGGATGGCGCCCGACTGCGCGAAGAATTGGGCGAGGCACTGGACATCCATGACGGTCCGACGGCAATTCGCTTCCCCAAAGGCGAAGTGGGCCAGGATATTCCGGCACTTGAGCGGATCTCGGGGATTGACGTCCTGGCCCGGCCCGCGCCGGAGTTAACCAACGACGTCCTGATGGTCGCGGTGGGGTCCTTCGCCGGGATGGCGCTCAAGGCCGCAGAACGGCTCCGCAAACAGGGCATCGGCGTGACCGTGGTGGATCCGCGCTGGGTGGTGCCGGTGCCTGAGTCACTGGGCACGCTGGCCCGGGCGCACAAACTGGTGGTCACCGTGGAGGATG
>SYAA01000183.1 GCA_005789055.1 Actinomycetota bacterium | reverse complement strand
GTATCTGATCACCCGCCTGCGCCAGCTCGGCATGACATCGGGCCAGGCGGTACTGGCGTCGAGCATCTTGCGCGGTGCGTACCACCTCTACCAAGGCTTCGGTGCCGGCCTCGGCAATGTGGTGATGGGCCTGGTGTTCGGCTACGCCTGGTGCCGAACCGGTCGGCTCTGGCCGCTGGTGATCGCACACGGACTCATCAACACCGTGGCATTCGTCGGGTACACACTGGCGGCCGGCCATCTGGACTGGCTACGTTGAAAGAACAGCCGCGTTGAACGGCCAACCACCGCCGGGGACGGATCCGCCGACAGAACCCATCCCGCGTCAGCCGCATCGGCCACGTCAGCCGCCCGCGCGTGAGCCCGCACCGGTCATCCGGCGCGACCCGGCAACCGTCCGTCCGGCACCGCGGCTGCCCGGACCGCCCCGCCCGCTTCGGCCAGTGCCCGGTCCGCGACCACCATCACCTCCTCCCCAATCGCGCTATCGACCAGGACCCGCACCCACACCACCACGAGCAGGAGCCACACCACCACGAGCCGCGCCGCCATCACCCGCACCGCAGCCACCACCGCCACCGCCACCAGCCGCACCAGTACCGCGGGCGCGGCCGACCGGGGCCAAACGGCCCGCGCGACCGGCCCGACCCGCCCGGACCGCCCGACCCGCCCGGATAAATCAACCCGCCCGAACCCTTCGGAACTCAATCGCCCCGCGGCCACCGCGGTCGGGTCGAGTTGTCGCCAAAAGGAAGGCGCGGTGGGGCAGACGAATTGCACTGAGCGCCTTGGCTATCGGTCTTGTCGCGATCACCGCGATGCTGACCACGGCGATTTGGATCGAGTCATCGTTGCGACGGATCGATGTGTTCGGTGCGTACCCCGATCGTCCTGCGCCCGCCAGCGGTACCAACTGGCTACTGGTTGGATCCGACAGCCGCGCCGAACTCACCCCGCAGCAGCAGATCGAGTTGTCTACCGGCGGGGACATCGGCAACGGGCACACCGACAGCATCCTGCTGGTGCATGTTCCGGCAATCAACTCAGTTCAGCCGCCGACACTGGTCTCCATCCCGCGCGACTCCTATGTCGACATCCCGGGCTACGGAGCGGACAAGATCAACACCGCGTTCGCCCAGGGTGGCCCGGCCCTCCTAGCGCAGACCGTTGAGCTGAACACCGGTATCGCCCTCGACCATTACGTCGAGGTCGGGTTCGCAGGTTTCGGCGGCGTCGTCGACGCCCTCGGGGGGGTTCAGATGTGTCTGCCTGAGCCCATCGCCGACCCACTGGCCGGCATCGACCTGCCGGCCGGCTGCCAGAGGCTCGACGGACGCAACGCGCTCGGCTACGTGCGCAGCCGATCGACACCTCGGTCGGATCTCGATCGGATGAGCCACCAACGGGACTTCGTGTCGGCGATGCTGCGCCGCGCGGAGAGCACGGCCGTATGGCTCAACCCTTGGCGGTGGTATCGCACATCGCACGCGATGGCGGCAGCACTGAGCGTCGACCGAGATGGGCATGTCTGGAACCTGGCCCAACTGGGCTGGGCATTGCGCAGAGTGGGTACCGCGGTCACCGTGCCGATCGGTGAGTTCACCGACAATGACTCGGGTTCGGTCGTGGTCTGGGACTCCGCAGCCGCCGGCGCACTATTCGACGCCCTGCGCAGCGATTCACCGATCCCCCAGTCGGTGCTCGACGCCCAGCCGTGATCGGCGCGCCCAGATCCCATCACCTCAGGACGGATCCCGGGGAACGTCCTCCCGGTCGGTATCGGGCAATCCTGTGTGCAGCCAGGCCCTGGTCCGGCCCGGATGGTTGGTCGCGATCCAGCCCACTCCGATGTCCCGGCAAAACTCAACATCCTCGTAATGATCGACGGTCCAGCAGTACATCGCCCGGCCCTGTGCGGCGGCCCGGTCCACCAGATCGGGATGCTCGCGCAAGGTGGCAATGGACGGGCCGACCGCCGTCGCGCCGACGGTGGTCGCCGCGCCGCCGCCGAGGTACCGCGAGGTCTCCCCGAGCAGGACGGTGGGAAGCATCGGGGCCGATCGGCGGATACGCCACACGGCCGCGGCTGAGAAGGACATCACCACCGCGCGGGACAGATCCGCCGACGCCGGAGAGGCGATGCCGTAGCGGTTGAGCAACTCCAAGACCTTGCTTTCCACCAAGGCGCCGTAGCGCACCGGATGTTTGGTCTCGATGAAGATCTTCACCGGCCGTTCCCAGTCCAGCACCATTGTCAGCAACTCGTCGAGGGTGAGCAGGCCGGTGTCATCGGAGTCGACTCCGTGATCACGACTGGCATGCCAAGCGCCCCAGTCGAATTGCTGCAATTCGGCCAACGTCATATCACTGACCAGACCTGTTCCCGTCGAGGTGCGATCAACGCGTCTGTCGTGAACGCACACCAGGTGCCCGTCGAGGGTCAGTCGTACGTCGCACTCGACCCCGTCGGCACCCTCCCGGAGCGCCAGATCATATGCGGCACGGGTGTGTTCGGGACGGTCGGCCGACGCACCGCGGTGAGCCACCACGAACGGGCGGTGTTTCCCCCGCGCCGCGGCAGACTGAGACATGAACTACGCCACCGGCTCCCGCTGCCCGGCCTGCAGATCCGGTTCGAGCTCGGCATCGTCGGGAACATCACCGGGAAGATCGTCCGGAGTCGATTCATTCTGGGGTTCCACGTCGGCCTGATCTGCCGGGACGATCACCCAGCGGTGTAGCGGGCGTTCCACCGACTTGCGGACAAAGGTGTTGAACACCCGCCACAACAGCAGCAGAACCGCCAAACCTGCCAGGTAGGCGATGATCACGGTCACCGTGTTGTCGGCGACCCCCTGCGCATCGGTGGCCGAACTGGTCCACATCGCCCACGCCGAAATTGCGGTGGAGAAGATCCACGCAACCCACCACATCACGATAGGGCCGCGCAGCCGCGCTTCGGACTGCTCGGCACGGGCCAACTCAATCAAAAAGACCGGTGCCCATACAAGGTTCGCGACGGGAATCATGCAGCCGGCCCACAACTCCCACTCCGATCGCGGGTCGTCGTGGCCGAGAAACCTGAACACTGCGGCACGCCGCCCGACCAACCACGACGTCATCGTGGCGGCTGTGACGATGACCGCGACCATCGCCGCCAGGCTGGCCAGCACGCCCATCAACAAAATGCCGTTGGCCACCAGAGGCGGCAGGAGCGTCGTTCGATTGATGAGCAGCAGCAGATACCGCAGGATGTGCACCAGTGCGGCGAGGCTGAACACCGCCGCCGAGGCCAGCAAGGTGGCCCGCACCGCAGTGTCCGACGCGCTTTTCCGCGGCACCTGGGCTGCCAGCGGAATACCCGCCGCGGGACGATCGTAGAGACCCCAGCGCGGAATACTCTGATAGCGCGGGGTCGGGCCGAGCGACTGGCGGCGGGCCCGTGGTGGCGGTGGCGGTCCGGGCCGAACCGCAATCCACCGAAAGCCCGTGCGCGTCTCGACCGCCTCGCGTTGGGCCCGATGCCGATCCCGGTTTACCGGAACGGCCGGGGGCCGATCCATCGAGGGCGGCGGCGGCAGCAGGGCACCGTTGCAGCGCGGGCACCACACCCGTTGGGTGTCTCGCACGTTCCACCGCGCGGCGCACCGGGAACACACCTGAATCACGGTCTCAGCCTATAGCGACGCCGCCGGCCATCCCGGCGCCCAGACGACCGTCTCAGCCTGCAGGGGTGCGAAAGTGGCACACAGTGCCGAATGAACCGGGATTGGCTTCCAGCAATCCGGCCTATCCACAATCTCCACAGGACTATCCACACCCTGTCTTATCGCCAGCTGGCCACTGAACAGGTCTTATCCGGAACAGTGCGCTATGGGTCTGTGGATAACCCGGCCTCGGTTCCGATGCCGATCAACAGGCTCGGAACCAGTCCGCGAATTGTGTTGGCACGCTAACGGCCCGCCGCCGGTCCGCGACTCACCGGTGGACACGCCGATGCGCGCGCCGGCACCTGAACCTCACCGACCCGGACCCCACCGGAACGGATTGATGGCCGGCCGATCGCGGGCTATGATCGCGATCTCGCCTGGCGTTGTGATTAATTTCACTGGCCCGTACCGAGGCGGTCAGTTGAACATTCAGGCCAGGGGGTTGCGATGACGTTTCAGCCACTCGATGCGGGCTCCGCTGCCCAGTCGTCATGGTCGGCGCTTGCCTCATCATCGGCCGTGGGCTCATCGGCAGCCAGTCGGTCCTACCTGGTGGCCGCCATGCGGGCGGGCGCGATCGCGCTTGTTCTGCTCGGCATTCTCGCCCTCGTCGTCTTGTTCTAAACCGGGACAGCGGCTCGAAACGCGCCCGTGAGGTCCTGACGTCGCTGACGGCTCCTTGCGGAGTGCGCGGTCATAGAGCAAGGTGATGCCCGGATCACACCGCACAACCACTAAGGAATCTCGTGGCTGACTACACCTTGCCGGAATTGGACTGGGATTACGGGGCGCTGGAGCCCCACATCTCAGGGGAGATCAACGAACTGCACCACAGCAAGCATCACGCCGCATACGTGGCGGGGGCCAACGCCGCGGTCGCCAAACTGGCGGAGGCGCGCGCGAACGACGACCATTCCGCCATCTTCCTCAACGAGAAGAACCTCGGCTTCCACCTCGGCGGCCACGTCAACCATTCCATCTGGTGGAAGAACCTGTCCCCCAACGGGGGCGACAAACCCACCGGCGAACTTGCAGCCGCGATCGACGATGCATTCGGCTCGTTCGACAAGTTCCGGGCTCAGTTCACCGCAGCGGCAAACGGCCTGCAGGGCTCGGGCTGGGCGGTACTCGGCTACGACAGCCTCGGCGGCCGGCTCCTCACGTTCCAACTCTATGACCAGCAGGCGAATGTGCCACTGGGCATTATCCCGCTTCTGCAGGTGGACATGTGGGAACACGCTTTCTACCTGCAGTACAAAACCGTCAAGGCCGACTACGTCAAAGCGTTCTGGAACGTGGTGAATTGGGCAGACGTGCAAAATCGCTTCGCTGCAGCGACCTCCCAAACCAAGGGACTCATCTTCGGCTGAAAGCCGACGAATCTTTCTCGCCGTGGCACTCGTGTCGCGCTGTGTGCCGGCCGTCGCTTAGTTCATGCTGGGTGTGAACCGGTCGCGGAGGCGAGATGGAGAGCAATCCAGAACGTGCGGTTGAGATCGCGCCCTTCCATTCCGGTGGTGCCCTGAAGGGCTTCGTGGTCTTGGGCCGCTGGCCAAACTCCACCAAAGAGTGGGCTCAACTGCTGATGGTTGCGGTGCGCGTTGCATCGCTGCCTGGCCTGCTCTCCACGACAACGATTTTCGGAGTGCGCGAGGAGTTGCCGGAACGCCCACATCCCGGGACGGTGGGGTTGGTGCTCGCCGAAGGCACGGTAGTGGGCAAGACGGCGATCGCGCCCGGATATTTCGCCGGAAAACAACCCCCCGCGTTGATCATGTTGCATCCGCCATCGGAAACCACCCCGTCACTTCCGGAGTGCTCGGGCGCAGCATCGGGATGCCTGCTGCTGCCCGGTCTTCCCCACCTCGGCCTGGAACACCGCGCCGCATGGGTGGAAGCAGAGGCGGACGGCACGGTCACCGGGATGGTCAGCCGGGTCGGAGTGGACCCGATCAGTCACCCGGACACCGCCATCCTGGCCATGCTGCTCGCCGCGTGAACCAAGCGTCTCGCCAGCCTGATAACAGACTTAAGGTTGCCTGAAGGTTTCCAGCAAACAGCAAACGGCAGTAGGCCGGGCGGGAAAGTCGGTTGCCCCGCGGACGAATAGCGACGCATCCCCGGGCATCGCGAATGGGGAGCGCAAAACGGCGCCCGCACCCTGATCGAACGCGCTTTTCTCAGCTTAAGCACAGCTTTTTGGGTTCCGATCCGGGATCGTCCCACCATCAACACCCCCGGCGATACCGCACAAAACCGAACCCGAAGGCCTTGGGAAGGAGTTTGCGCTTGGCGTTTTGTTCACGACCCGCTACATTGATCAGCAAACACGTAGGGGACCTATTTAGCTCTTCTGTTCGCACTCTGGAGGTCACATTCGATGAGCACCACATTTTCAGCCCGGCTCAACAGGCTGTTCGAAACGGTGTACCCCCCGGGCCGCGGCCCTCACACGTCGGCAGAGGTGATCGGCGCGCTCAAGGCTGAGGGCATCACGATGTCGGCGCCGTACCTCTCGCAACTGCGGTCCGGCAACCGAACCAACCCGTCTGCCACAACCATGACCGCGCTGGCCAACTTCTTCCGGATCAAGCCCGAGTACTTCACCGACGACGCCTACTACGAGAAGTTGGACGCCGAACTCACCTTCCTGGCTAGCATGCGCGACGACGGCGTCCGCCGGATCGCCGCCCGGACGGTCGGCCTGTCGCCAGAAGCGCAACGGGACGTCGTGGAGAAGGTCGACGAACTGCGGCGCCGGGAGCATCTGGACGCCTAAGCGGCCTCAGCTCGGACTCCGACTGTCAGCGGCGAGGCCGCGGTACTGGCGCGCGATTTCCAAGATCCAGTCCCGGTCGGAGCAACTCAACGGCTGCCGGAGCCACCCCCGGCCAGGAAAAGCGGCGGCCGCGTCGGCGTGTATCCAGCGAGCGACGGCCAGCGCCTGCTCAGATGTGGTGACACCGGGTTCCGGATTCTCCTCGGGCGTCTTAGGGTGCCCGGCCTCCAGGTGCGCGGCCTCCAGATGCATGGCCTCCAGGTAGAGGGCATCCGAAATCAACGAAAGTTGTTCGGCCACGCGGAAAACCAGCGGGCCGCGGGGCCTGACTCCGATGCCGATATCCCGGTGGCGGAGCGCCATCTCCCGGCGCAGCGGCCCGATCAGGTGGAGTTCACGTCGCGCACCGACCCAATCCTCGACCGCGGGTAGCAGCGAGCCAACCGCGACGACGGCCATGGCGCTCACCAACAGTGTCGCCGCGGTCCCGACACTGACAAGAGCTGTGGAGCCTACGGCGCGTATCACGAGGAACGCGCTCGCCCCCACGATCAGGGCGCTGCCGATGGTGAAAATGAACAGCGCCCGCCCGCGGCGGCTGGGGTTGGATAGGCGCATACCGACCCACGACACCAGGGTCAGGGCCAACAACACGTACAGCAGGGGAACCAGCCAGTGCAGAGCCGTATTCGCGGAGCCGAGATTGCGCGCCAGATATTCCGGAGGCGCCATCTCCGGCTGGCGCTCCCCGGCCAGGAAGAACGCCAGGGCCACCGTCGCAATCAGCGCCCCAAAGCAGTACTGCATGACCGCACGCCGTCGGGTCACTTCGGGCTGCCGGGTCGAGGCGACAGAGGTGATCATCACGCAGCTTCCGGTGGCCGAGGCGACCAAGGCCACCTGACTGAGACCGATGGCGATGTTGGGCCAGCCCAGCGCGGTGTCGACGAGCAGGGTCAGCGGGGACCAGTTCAACGCGGCCACCACAGCGAGGCTGCCCAGAGCGATGATCATCGCGGTGCTGACGACCGACCGGTGGTTCACCACGGCCCATCCGATCCGCAGACCGGTCGCCATACCCAGCAGGCCGGCAATGACCCAGACGGTCAACCAAACGCCTCTCCGAGGCGGACTTGAACGATCGAGGATCGGTC
>SYAA01000182.1 GCA_005789055.1 Actinomycetota bacterium | reverse complement strand
AGGGCGCCGTGCGGTTCCGGGCCCACCCATCCGGAGAAGCCGAAGTCCGCCAGCGGGTCGGCATCCAGATACCGTTGCACCGCAACGGGATCCACCACTCCGTCGTCGTCATTGGTCGCCAGCACACCTCCGCTCGCCGGGTCGTCGAGGTCGGCGTGCGAGATGTGCCACTTGCCGTCGTAGTGGGTGTCGTACCCAGCCGCGGTGAACCAGTTGCCCAGTGTCGGGACCTCACCTCGGCGCAGCCAGCGCATCCGGGAGTCGTCGAAAACCTTGCCGATGCCGTCAGTCTGGGTCACCCCGTGCAAATCGGGATACTGGCCGGTGAAGATCGTCGGACGGCTCGGCACGCAGGCCAGCGAACCGGTGTAGTGCCGGGTGAAGCTGACCCCGTTCTCGTCGAACCATCGTTGGCCCGACAGTGTCCGCTGACGCCAGGTGCGCACCTCGCTGGTCTCATACGGTGGGATCGCGCGTTCCTCGTCGGTCATCACGATGATGACGTCGGGGCGCTTCGCCTCGCTGGATTCAGTCATTGTCTGCCCTCCACTCGTTGTGCCAGCCCGGCCAACATGGCCTCGGATTGTTTGGTCATCAGCCGGCACACCGCCCGTTCGGCGATGTGCGCGGCCGGGTTGTTGCCGATCTCCACGGTGCTGGTCAGTGTGACGGTGGTGAACCCCTGCGCGGCGGGCTCCAGCGTCCAACTGTTGGCCGCCCGGCGGACCCGATGGGGTAGGCCTTCGATGTCGTAGGCCAGCGTTGACGCCGGGATGAACTCGGTGACCCTCTCAACCAGGGTGTTGCGGCCCACCTGCACCCTGCGGGATGTGCCCACGCCGACGCCGTCGGCGCCGTGCTCCAGCACGCAGGAGTGGTCGACGTTTCGGGCCCACGAACTCAGCGCGCCGAAGTCGGCCAGGACTTTCCACACGGCCTGCGGTTCGGCCGCCAGTGTCCGCATGCGGCTCATGGTTGCCACCTCGCAAGCCTAGTCTTGGTTCATGTCGCTCATCACCGATCTAGCCGCCAGCGCATTGAACAAGGCGCGTCAGTACGCCGAGCGCGGCTCGGCCGAATTGCACTACCTGCAGAAGATGATCACTTCCGGTGCCTTCGGGTTCGAGCCCCCGCAGAACCTGGCCGCCCTCGGCGCCGATGTCGTGCGCTGGGGTGAAATCGGCATGATCCCCGCGCTGAACGCCCGGAGGAATCCGCACCGCACGGCGATCATCGATGACGAGGGCACGATGACCTTCACTGAGCTCAACGACGCCGTCAACGCGGCCGCCAACGGTTTACTGGGGCTGGGCGTTCGTGGCGGTGACGGGGTGGCCATTCTGGCCCGCAACCACCGCTGGTTTCTGATCGCGAACTATGCCTGCGCCCGGGTTGGGGCGCGCACCATCTTGCTGAATACGGAGTTCTCCGGACCGCAGATCCGCGATGTCTCCGAGCGTGAGGGTGCGCGGGTCATCATCTATGACGACGAGTACTCCGACGCGGTGAAGATGGCCAGTCCGGCACTGGGTGCGATCCGGGCACTTGGCACCAACCCGGACAGCCCGGAACCGTCGAGCAGTACCGACGAGACGCTGGCCGAGATGATCGAGCGCAGCAGTAAGGACGCTGCCCCCAAGGCCACCAAGAAGTCGGCGATCATCATCCTCACCAGTGGCACCACCGGGACACCCAAGGGTGCGAACCGGCACGCGCCGCCGACGCTCGCCCCGATCGGCGGCGTGCTCTCGGCGGTCCCGTTCAAGGCCGGCGAGGTCACGGCGTTGCCATCGCCGATGTTCCACGCGCTGGGCTACCTACACGCCACCATCGCGATGACGCTGGGCTCGACGCTCGTGCTGCACCGCCGGTTCGCACCGGCCGTCGTGCTCTCCGACGTCGCCACGCACAAGGTGACCGCGATCGTGGTCGTCCCGGTGATGCTGTCCCGGATGCTCGACGCACTCGAGACGATGCCGACCAAGCCCGACCTATCCAACTTGCGGATCATCTTCGTCTCCGGTTCGCAGCTCGGCGCCGAACTAGCCACCCGGGCGATGAAGGACATCGGTCCGGTGGTCTACAACCTCTACGGCTCGACCGAAATCTCATTCGTATCCATCGCCCGGCCGCAGGATTTGAAGAAGAATCCGGCGACCGTCGGACCGATGATCAAGGGCGTGAAGGTCAAGATCCTCGACGAGCACGGCAGCGAGTTGCCCACCGGCAGCGTAGGGCGGATCTTCGTCGGCACCTTCTTTCCCTTCGAGGGCTACACCGGCGGCGGCAACAAGGAGATCATCGACGGCTTGATGTCCTCCGGTGACGTCGGCTACTTCGACTCCGACGGGTTGCTTTATGTCAGCGGACGCGATGACGAAATGATCGTCTCGGGTGGGGAGAACGTATTCCCCGCTGAGGTGGAGGACCTGATCAGTGGGCACCCCGAGGTCATCGAGGCCACCGCGATCGGCGTGGAAGACAAGGACTTCGGCCAGCGGTTGCGCGCCTTTGTGGTTCCCAAGGACGGCGCCGCCCTGACCGAAGACGCGATCAAGGACTACGTCCGCAATCACCTGGCGCGGTACAAGGTGCCGCGTGAGGTCATCTTCCTAGCCGAACTGCCGCGCAACCCGACCGGCAAGATTCTCAAACGTGAACTGCGGCAGATCGAGATCCGCTAGCGCTACGGGTCGCGGGGCAGTCCTAGGAGGCGCTCGGCGATGATGTTGAGCTGTACCTCGGAGGTGCCGCCGTAGATCGTCGTCGCCCGACTAGCCAGCAGGAATTCCGCCCATCGGCCCTGCGGCGAAGACCCGTCGCCGATCGCACCGGCGATACCGAACGATGAGACCGCGAACTCCGCGTATCCCTGGCCCGTCCGCATCGACAGCAGCTTGGAGATCGCCGCTGACGGCATCGCATCTCCGCCGGCCAGGGTCAGCTGCGTTGAGCGCATATTCATCAGCTTCGCGGCGTGACCCTCGGCGATAAGTTCACCGGCCCGATGCCGGCCGACGTCATCGAAGTCGCCCTCGCTGACGAATTCGACGAACCGCTCCAGGTTCGGCAGGAATCCCGGCTCACTGCT
>SYAA01000181.1 GCA_005789055.1 Actinomycetota bacterium | reverse complement strand
CTAGCACGACGGCGATCGGGCCTAAAAGCGGCAGAACCGCACGTCGGAAGCCAGGATCGCCTTGGCGCCGATCGCGGCGATCTGATCCATGATGGCGTTGACGTCGCGGCGCGGCACCAGTGCCCGAACCGCTACCCAGTCCGGATCGGCCAACGGCGCAATCGTCGGAGACTCCAGGCCCGGCGTGATCGCGGTGGCGGACTCGAGAACGGCCCGCGGGCAGTCGTAGTCCAGCATCAAATACTGCTGACCGAACACGACGCCCTGTACCCGCGCCGCCAATTGATCGCGTGCCCGACGGTGCGGGTCATCGCCGCCGCCGTCGCGCTCGATCAGCACCGCCTCGGAATCACACAGTGACTCGCCGAAGGCTGCCAGGTCATGCAGGCTCAAGGTGCGTCCGGACCCGACGACGTCGGCAATCGCGTCGGCCACTCCGAGCTGTACGGAGATCTCCACTGCTCCGTCGAGTCGGATTACCGTCGCCTCAATTCCCTTGGCCGCCAGATCTTTTCGGACCAGGTTCGGGTACGCGGTCGCGATGCGTTTGCCCGTCAGATCGGCGACGGTCCACGGCCGGCCGACCGGGGCGGCGTAGCGGAAACTGGACGATCCGAATCCCAGTGCCAGCCGCTCGCGCACCGGGGCGCCGGATTCGGCGGCGAGATCCCGGCCGGTGATGCCGAAGTCGAGTTGCCCGGAGCCCACATAGATCGCGATGTCTTTGGGGCGCAGGAAGAAAAACTCCACGCCGTTGGCCCGGTCGATGACGGTCAGATCCTTGGGATCGCTGCGCCGGCGGTAGCCGGCTTCGGAGAGGATCTCGGCGGCGGATTCAGACAGCGCCCCCTTGTTGGGGACTGCGATACGCAACATGGCGGGCCCTACAGCTTCCGGTAGACGTCGTCGAGGCTCAACCCGCGCGCGATCATCAGCACCTGGGTCCAGTACAGCAGTTGGCTGATCTCTCCTGCCAGGGCATCGTTCGACTCGTGTTCGGCGGCCAGCCACACCTCGCCAGCCTCTTCGAGAATTTTTTTGCCCACCGTATGAACGCCGGCGTCGAGTGCGGCCACGGTGGCGCTGCCCTCCGGCCGGGTGCGGGCACGTTCGTCCAGTTCGGCGAACAAATCCTCAAAGGTCTTCACGGCACGGGATTGTCCCACGCCAGACGGGGTGCCGTCACGGCGGTTTCCGCCGGGCGCGTTCAGCCCGTCACGGCGGTTTCTCCCGAATCCGCCAACAGTTCTAGCGCGCGGCGAGTTCGCCGTGCATATCCTCCAGGGAGACACCCTTGGTCTCGCGCACCCAGGTCCACACGAAGAGGAACGAGAGAATGGCGCACAGGGCATAGAAGCCGTAGGCCACGCCCAGGTGATTGCGCAGTTCGGGGAAGCTGACGGTGATCAGCCAGTTGGCCGCCCACTGGCCGGCCGCGGCCAATCCCAGCGCGGCGGCGCGAATCCGGTTCGGGAACATCTCACCGAGCAGCACCCACACCACCGGCCCCCAGGACATACCGAAGGCCACGACGAACAGGTTCGCCGCTACCAGTGCGATGGGTCCCTGCGCCCCGCTGAGTTGCGGGACGCCGTCAACCTGTGGCGCGGTTCCGAAGATGAACGCCATGGTCGCCAACGTCACCGCCATGCCGGCTGATCCGATCAGCAGCAACGGCTTGCGGCCGATCTTGTCGATCAGCGAAATCGCGATCAATGTGGTGGCGATATTGACGATCGAGGTGATCACCGTGATGACGAAGGATTGGCTCTCGTCGAAGCCGACCGCCTCCCACAGCACGTTGGAGTAGTAGAAGATCACGTTGATTCCGACGAACTGCTGGAAGATCGAGAGCCCCAAACCCACCCAGACGATGCCGTACACCCCGCCACCGGGCTTACGCAGATCTCGCCACGACGGTTTGGTTTCGCCCTGCAGTGTGCCCTGGATGCGGTCGATCGTGATGTCGAGGTTTTTCTCCCCGAGCAACATGGTCAGCACCTTGCGTGCTTCCGGTATGCGATGCCGGGCCACGAGATAGCGCGGCGATTCGGGAATGGTGAAGGCGAGCACCCCGTAGATGACCGCCGGAACCGCCATGATGAGGAACATCCACCGCCAGGCCTCAAGGCCCAGCCACAGATCCTTGCTCGCACCGCCGGCCATGCGGGCGAGTAGGTAGTCGATGGCGAGGGAGACGAAGATTCCCGTCACAATCGCCAGTTGCTGCAGCGATCCGAGCCGGCCGCGGATACGCGCCGGCGAGGTCTCGGCGATGTAGGTCGGTGCGATCACCGAGGCGACGCCGACGCCGATGCCGCCGATGATGCGGAACAGCACGATCATCTCCACGCTGCCGGCCAGGCCGGTGCCGATGGCGCTGATGAAGAACAGCACAGCGGCGATTTTCATCACCGAGATTCGGCCGATCCGGTCGGCGAGTCGGCCCGCCGTCATAGCGCCCGCGGCAGCACCGAGGAGTGCTGAGGCGACAGCGAAACCCAGTGCGGCATTGTTGATGCCGAAGTGGCTCTGGATCGAGGCCACGGCGCCGTTGATCACCGCGCTGTCATAGCCGAACAGCAGACCGCCGAGTGCGGCGACTGCTGCGATCCGCACCACACCGCGCCCGGAGAATTCCTCGTCCTCGAACAGTGCCGGTGCGTCGTTAGTTGGGCCTTGGCCAGCCATCTGGAGTCCTTTCCGCAATACCGCCTAGCAGGCCATAACGATGGCACAGCGAACGCAGACAGAAGGCCATATTGGCCACCCGCGTTCACCTACCGGAAACCTGATGCTCAGAACGGGGACTACTGCGCAGGTGGCTCTAGCTGGGGTGGTTGTAGCTGGGGTGGCTTTAGCTGGGGTGGCTGTAGCTGGGCATAGATATCGCGCAGACCGGCCACACTAACGCCGCGAAGCGATTCAAGGTGGCGGCGCCGTGGACTGGCCGGAACCTCGACGTCATTGGGAACCACCAGAACCGGACACCCCGCGCCCTCGGCCGCGGCCGCCCCGGTGACCGAGTCCTCCACGGCCAGGCACTGCGCCGGCGCGAATCCCAGTAACTCCGCGGCCCGCTGGTAGGCATCCGGCGCAGGCTTTCCGCGTACCACCTCGTCGCCACACACACTGACTGTGAAGTAGTGCCGGCCGATGCTGTCGAGGGCCCGTTCGGTCAGTACTCGGCGGGTGTTGGTCACCAGCGCCATCGGCACGGACGCATCGGCAAGGCTGCCGAGCAGTTCGCGGGCTCCCGCGCACCACGGCAAACCACCGTCAAAGAGCTCAGCGGTGTAATCGTGAAGCCAGTCGACGGTGGCCGCCATATCGGCCGGGTCGGGTTCGAGACCCAGGTCCGCGTAGACGATCCGCATGACACTCTCCGCCGTTCCGCCGACGGTCGCCTCCCTCGCGGCCGGAGTCAGCTCACCGCCGCGACGGGAGTAGAGCTCCTGCAAGGCGACGTGCCAGAGCTTCTCGGAGTCGACCAGCGTGCCGTCCATGTCGAAGAGCACTGCGCGCATGGCGGTGATTGTGTCACTGAAAACTTGTCAGACCGAAGTGCAAGGCTCATGCCATGCCCTCGACTGCCACTCCACCCGACGTCGACGCCGCACCGGCAACCGACGTCGATGTGACTCCCAGTGAGCGGCTCGGCGTTCTCTTCGAGCAGCTTTCGGAGTTGACCGGCCAGCGCAACGCGATCGATGGCCGCATCGTCGACATCATTGCCGAGATCGACAGTGCCGGACTGTGGGGGGCTACCGGGGCTCGATCAGTCACCGCCCTGGTGGCCTGGAAGACCGGCACCTCGCGCGGCAATGCCGCGGCCCTTGCGAGCGTGGCCCACCGGCTGGAATCATTCCCCCGCTGCGCTCAGGGCCTCCGCGAGGGCCGACTGTCATTGGACCAGGTCGGGGTGATCGCCGCACGCGCTGGTGACGGGTCCGATGCGCACTATGCGCAGCTGGCCGAGGTCGCCACCGTCAGCCAGCTCTGCACCGCGATCAAGCTGGAACCGCGCCCCGATTCCGGCCCCGCGCCCGATCCGCAACCTGCGATCACCAAGACCAGCGATGGCACGTTCGACTTCTGGCGGATCACCCTGCCGCACGTCGAATCGGCCGCCTTCGAAGCCGCCCTCCAATCCCACCGCGACGCACTGACTGCCGAGTGGAAACACGACCGGGACGGTAACGCCGCGGCATCCCCCGGGGCCCCGATGCCGACCGCCGTCGACGCGTTCCTGCGACTGGTGGAGACCGGATGGGATGGCGAGGTGCAACGCCGGCCCCATGGACAGCGGACTAACGTGGTGGTGCACCTCGATGTCGAGCAGAAGATTGGCGCACTGCACCTCGGCCCACTGTTGCCCGAGTCCGAGCGGCAGTATCTGACCTGCGACGCCACCTGTGAAGTGTGGTTCACCCGCGACGGCGAAGTGATCGGCTCCGGCCGAACCACCCGCACGATCAGTCGTCGTCTGCGCCGCGCGCTCGAGCACCGCCACCGCACCTGCGCCGTCCCCGGCTGCGGAGCCACCCGCGGTCTGCACGCGCACCACATCCAACACTGGGAAGACGGTGGCGAGACCGAGTTGAACAACCTGGTGCTGCTATGCCCGTACCACCACCGTCTGCATCATCGAGGCGTCATCACGATCACCGGGCCCGCCAGTCGCCTCGTCGTCACCGACAGCGACGGCGATGAACTGAGCCCCGGCTCGTTGGCCCGCCCGCCCAGCGGCCCACCGCCAACCGTCGCGCCCTGCCCCGGCCCGACGGGCGAGCGGGCCGACTGGTGGTGGTACCAGCCCTTCCAGCCGCAAGCCCCACCCACGACCAACTGAGGATGAGCCCGGGCCCCAATTCTGGGGGCCTCAGTCCTCCGGGTTGTAGCCGAGGTTGGGCCCGAGCCAACGCTCGGCTTCGACCAGGGTCCAGCCCTTGCGCTTGGCGTAGTCGGCCACCTGGTCTTGGGCCAGCCGGCCGACCACAAAGTACTGCGACTGCGGGTGCGAGAAGTACCAGCCGCTGACGGCGGCACCGGGCCACATCGCCATCGACTCGGTCAGTTCGATGCCGGTGCGCTCTTGGACGTCCATCAACTCCCAGAGT
>SYAA01000022.1 GCA_005789055.1 Actinomycetota bacterium | reverse complement strand
TCCGGCATCCTCGAGCGCCTCCCACGCGACTTCCAAGAGCATCCTCTGCTGGGGATCCATCTTGGCGGCTTCGCGGGGAGAGAGCTCGAAGAACTCCGCGTCGAACTCGTCGAGATCGGTCAAGAACGAACCCCACCGCGTTGTCTCAGCGAGTGCCGCCGCGGCGTCCGGCGAACCGCCACTGAACGGCGCCCAGCGATCGGCGGGTACTTCGGACACCGCGGAGCGGCTGGCAGAAAGGAACCGCCACAACTCCTCCGGGCTCGAGATGTCCCCGGGGAACCGGCATCCGAGTCCGATGACGGCGATCGGCTCGTCGAGGGCACGAGACTCCACAGAGCCTGGCGATGCGGTTGTGGCCACCGCCGGCGATCCGGTCAGGAAATCCAACAGGGCATTGATGTTGGGGTGCTGCCAGAACTCGACGGGATCCACTGGCCGGCCCAGCAGCTCCGCCAGTTCGCCGGAGAGAACCACCGCCTCGGCCGAGCCCATCCCCAGGTCCTTGAGCGACCGCTCGGGATCCACGTCGGCGGGTTTGCAGCCGACGGTCCTCACCAGGTAGTCGGCGAGCCACTGAAGAAGTTCTTGGCGGGATAGCGCAGCCGCCATGTTTTAGGCGTCCAGTCGTTCGAACGTGCCGTGCTGGTACCTCTCGGCACACGTGGATCGTCGGATTTTGCCGCTGGTGGTCACCGGAATGGAACCCGGGGCGACGAGCACGAGGTCGAAGATGCGCAGTCCGTGGTTCTCCGATACCACCGAGGTGAGCTGACGCTTGATCGCGTCGAGCATCTCGGACGGCTCGACACCGGATTGCGACGGGGCCTTGACCTCGACGATGGTGACCAGTTGTTCGGTGTCGTCGTTGGGGACGGAGATCGCAGCGACACGTCCCCGGGTGATCTCCTGGATCGTCGACTCGATGTCGTCGGGATAGTGGTTGCGCCCGTTGACGACGAGCAGGTCCTTGATGCGGCCGACGATGAACAGGTCCCCGTCGGAGATCACGGTCAGGTCGCCGGACCGCAGCCAGGGACCGTCGGGTGTACCGGGGGTCGGATTCGTGAGGTAGCCGTGGAAGGTGCTTTCGGTGCGCGCCCGGTCATTCCAGTACCCGGGGCCGACGTTGTCGCCCTGCACCCAGAGCTCTCCCACGCTGCCGTCTGGAAGTTCGGTGCAGGTGTCCGGATCGACGATGCGCACCAGTTGCGTTCCGGTGAGGTTGTAGGCGACCAATTCGGAGGAGCCCGGGGTGTTGGCGTCGCATCGCGCGGCCTTGCCTTCCGAGAGCTGATCGCCCACGAACCATGCACTGTGCGAGGGTTCGCCGGCCTTCTGCGCCGCCACGTAGAGCGTGGCCTCGGCGAGGCCATAGGACGGCCGCACCGCCGTCGCGGGGAGGTTGAAGCGGGCGAATCGTTCGTTGAAGCGGGCGATAGTCCGCGCGCTCACGCGTTCGCTGCCGTTGTTGATCGACATCACTCGGCTGAGGTCGTGCCCGGCCATGTCTTCGTCGGAAGTGCGGCGGGCCGCCAGGTCGAAGGCGAAGTTCGGTGCCGCCGAAAAGGTGTTGGGGTAGTCGGCGAGTTGATGCAGCCAACGCGCCGGTCGTTGCAGAAACCCGACCGGGTCGGTCAGCCAGGCAGGACAGTTCCAGGCCAGCGGCAGAGCGATACCCAGCATGAGCCCCATGTCGTGATAGAAGGGGATCCATCCCGCGATGTTCATGTCGGCCGGGGGCAGTCCGCCTCGGTCTTCGAAGAATGCGTCAGCGATCTGGTCGAAGTTGGTAAGCAGGTTGCGGTGCGTGATGATCGCGCCGGTTGGCTGCCCAGTGGATCCCGAGGTGTACTGCAGATGCGCGATGCTGTCCGGTGCGTGCGTGCTCGCGACGATTTCCGACGGCGAGTCCAGGTCGAGCGAATCGACCTCGAGGATCGTGGGCGCGGGATTACCGCCGTCGGCACGGGCATAGGTAGCGATTGCGTCGACGGTGTCGGACGTGGTCAAGATCACCGACGGCTTGCAGTCCTGTAGTGCGGTCGACACTCGCTCGTCGTGTGCGCCCAAGATCGGCACCGGTAGTGGCACTGCGGCGAAGCCGGCCTCCACCGCGCCGTAGTAGGCGACGATGTAGTGGAGGCCTTGCGGGGCCAGAATCGCGGCGCGATCACCGGGTGACCCGCACTGCCGCAGTTCGTCCGCCAGGTTGACCGCTCGCTGCAGCGTCTGCGACCACGTGAGGGTCTCAGAGAAGCCATTCGGGTCCACGGCATAGTCGACGAAGGTGAACGCGGGGGCGTCGGGGCGTTCAGCGGCCCGTTTGCGCAGCAGAGCGGGAATGGATGGCACTGCTGTAGTCATCTCTCAACCTTCTTGGGCGGTGGGCGTGCCGACGCGAGTCTAATCTTCCCCTTCCAGACTAACTTCTGGCTTTCGCCCCCAAGATCGCACGAGCGCCCGGCCAGGGGAGAAGATAGTCACGTGGTCAACCCTCCCCTTCCCGCAGACCGACCAGATCGGCTGCCCGCGCCCGCGCCGCCCAGGATTCCGTCCGGCGGTCGCCGCGAGCTTGGCCTGTTCGGCTCGCTGTTCTGCAAGATCGCCGCCCGTATTTGGGGCGTTCCGCAGATCCATCTGTTCACGGTGTTCGCCCAACACCGGCGGCTGTTCTGGTCTTGGGCGCCGTTCGGCGGGGTACTGCTGCGGCGCGGGCGCCTGCCCGGATGCGACACCGAAGTGGTGATCCTGCGGGTCGGGCACGTCCGCAACTGCGAATACGAGCTGCAGCAGCATCGCCGGATAGCCCTGACACGCGGTGTGGAACCCGGCACCGTGGCGGCGGTATTCGCCTGGCCGGAGTCGGTCGGACTTTCACTGCGTCATCAGGCGCTGCTCTCCGCGGTCGACGAGCTATTGGCTACCCGCACGGTGTCCGATGAGTCCTGGCAGAGGTTGGCGGGCCACCTGGATCACAGACAGCTGATTGAGTTCGTCATGTTGGTCGGTCAGTACGACGCCCTGGCGATGTGGCTCAACACCCTCGGTGTCCCGATGGACTACCCGGACTGAAGCTTGCGGCGCCGGCCTGGCTCGCCGAGGCGATCATGGTCCCGGGGGTGGTGCCGAATGGCATCCCGGTCACCGTGGTGCCGATTGCTGAGTAGCGTCAAACCCACGCACACAACGACACGTGAGGAGCAGGGCCATGGGCCACGCCAAGTTCGACCAGTCCGTCCGTGATGCCGGCGCCGCCATAGGCGAGGCCATCGGAGTCTTCATGCTGCACCCGGAGACGTTCGGCGGCAGTATCGCGGCGGGTTATGAAAACCCGTTCGCCGGCTATGTCGCCGGGCGCGGCGGCGTGCTGGGCGAGGCCACCGGTTCGACGGTTGCGGCGGTGTTCACCGTTTTCGAGCCGAACTTCGTCAGCGCCTGCTGGGAGGAAGGTGTCGCCGTCCGCGGGGCAGCCGGTGCGGCGAAGGTGTACTGGGATCAGGTGGCCGACTTTGGCCGCAAGTACCTGACTGGCGCCGAAGGGCCCGCGCGCATCGCGCAACTCGGTGAGAAGGTCATTGCCGCGACGTCTCCGCTGGGACTGCCGATGTACGCCGGTTATCGGAACATGCCGTTGGCCGGCGACGACGCGGCTCGGGCACTGCAGGTGATGTTCGTATTGCGTGAGTTGCGCGGCGATGTCCATTTCAAGGCGCTGTCGCTGTCGGACATCACCCCGGTCGAAGCTCACATGCTCCATGGTGGCCGCGACTACACCACGATGTTCGGCTTTGCCGAACCCTTCGCCGACGGAGCGGACAAAGCCGAGCGTTACGCCGAGGTGGAGGCGGCAACCAACCGCCGGATGACTGAGATCTTCGCCGCCGCACTCGATCACGATGAGGCCGCCGAGTTGGCCCGGCTCAGCGTCGGGGCCCTTGCGACCCTGAAGGCCAATGTTCCGGGGTGAGCGGCCAGGAGTTTAGGCTGCGCAGATGCCGTTAGCGGACGGCCAGATCTTCGCCGGTTACAGCATCGGCCGGGTCCTCGGCACCGGAGGAATGGGCGAGGTTTATCTGGCTGCGCATCCGCGCCTGCCTCGCCACGATGCGCTCAAGGTGCTCGGTACCGGCGTTAGCCACGATGACGAGTATCGACAGCGATTCAATCGGGAAGCCGAGATGGTGGCGATGCTGCGCCACCCGAACATCGTCACCATCTACGACCGCGGTGACTTCGAAGGCCAACTGTGGATCGCCATGGAGTTCGTCGATGGCACCGATGCCTCCCGGCTGCTGACCGACAAATACCCGAACGGGATTCCGCCGGCCGACGTGGCGCACATCGTCGTCGATATCGCCGATGCCCTCGATTACGCCCACAGCCGTGGGCTGCTGCACCGGGACATCAAGCCGGCGAACATCCTTCTCGGTGTGTCGGAGTCCGGCGACGAACGAGTGATGCTGACCGACTTCGGTGTTGCTCGCTGGATCGGCCAATCCAGCGATCTGACCGGCGCCGACATGACGGTCGGCACAGTGAACTACGCGGCCCCCGAACAACTCAAAGGCGAACAGATCGACGGTCGCGCCGACCAGTACTCGCTCGCCGCAACCGCCTACCATCTGCTCACCGGTGCGGCGCCGTTCGCCAACAGCAACCCCGCCGTCGTCATCGGTAACCATCTGAGTGCACAGCCGCCCCCGATCGGCACCGGGCACCCCGATCTCGCCCGACTCGGTCCTGTGTTCGCCAGGGCTTTGGCCAAAGATCCGTCCGATCGTTTCGACCAGTGCGGTGATTTCGCGACGGCGATGCGGGACGCCTTGGGCTCGGCAGCCGGTATGGCGGCACGGCATCGCAAGCCCGAGGCCGCTCCCGGCAGGAAACGCTGGATCGCTGCGGCACTGGCTGCGCTACTCGTCGTCTCGGCCCTCGGCGTCGCACTCGCGTTGTTCTCCGTGCGCCGCGACACCGGCACAGCCTCGATCCCGACGACGCCCCCGCCGCCGGCGGTGTCGGCCCGGATGGATCTGCCCGTGGTGGTCGTCGGCGCGGACTGCGCGGTGCTCGGCGCGGCGGCAGTCGACGACAACGGCGCTCCCGCCTACTGCGCTCGGGCGGACTCCCAAAGCAGTGAGACCGTATGGTCACCCCAGCCGGAACGGCTGCGCACGGCCGGATCCCGACCACCGACCGCACCCTGACTTCGGTATTGGCGTTCCCAATCTGTTCCGGTGATCCCAATCTGTTCCGGTGATCCCAATCTGTTCCGGTGATCAGGGCCGCGCCGATACCATCGGCTCACTCGGGCCGGTCCGGTCCGGGGCGCTTCGTGGAGGGTGGGCAATCGGTGTCGTCGAATACAGCTGCTGAGATCGTCGCCAAATTGGGTGGGTCGGCGAATATCGAGAGTCTCACGCACTGCGCAACCCGACTGCGCTTCACGCTGCACGACGCTTCCGGCGTCACGCAGTCCGATCTGGAGTCGGTGTCCGGGGTGATGGGCGCGGTGCCCCAGGCGGGCAACCGCTACCAGGTGGTCATCGGCGGGGGAGTGCAGACGGTCTACAGCCAGATCAAGGCGCTGCCCGGGATGGGTGGCGGCGGTTCCGGCGCCGACGACGCCGCCGCCATCAAGGCCGCCGCCCGCGCCAAGGGTCCGCGCGGCAAGTTTGCCTGGCTCGACGGGTTCTTCGAGTTCCTCTCCGACTCCTTCCGCCCGATCCTCGGTGCGCT
>SYAA01000021.1 GCA_005789055.1 Actinomycetota bacterium | reverse complement strand
CAGCACCGCCCGCTCTACGTCCGCGCCGAGCCTGACCAGGTCGTCGACCTCGTGGCGGTGATCGACCCGCACCACATCCTGTTCGATGATCGGCCCCTCATCGAGATCCGCTGTGACGTAATGCGCGGTTGCGCCAACGAGTTTGACGCCACGCTCCCGGGCCCGGCGATACGGTGCCGCACCGATGAAGGCAGGCAGGAAGGAGTGATGGATGTTGATCAGTGGGCAACCGACCTCGGTCAGGAAATTCGCGGTGATGATTTGCATGTAGCGTGCCAGCACCACCAGGTCGACGTTTCCGCGCAGGAGTTCTAGCTGACGCTGCTCGGCGTGTTCGCGAATGTCCTTGGTAGCCGGGATATGGACGAAGGGCACACCGAAGGGACGCACCTGTTCGGCGAGTTCGGGGTGATTGCCGATGACCATGGCAACCGACATGTCAATCTCGCCTCGGCGGTTTCGCCACAGCAGATCCAACAGACAGTGATCTTCCCTCGACGCCATGATCGCCACCCGCTTAGGCTTGGCAGCCTCGGTCAATCGGAAATCCATCTCATAGGGTCCGGCGACCTGCTCGGCGAAGTCCCGCTCCAGTGAGTCGCGGGCTGCGGCCAACCCCGGCAGGTGGAAGATCGTTCGCTGCATGAACGTCCCCCCCGACTGGCTGGTGGCATGCTGATCCAGCGAGACGATGTTCGCTCCGGCACCGGCAAGAAATGCGCTGACGGCGGCGACCAGACCGGGCCGGTCCGCGCAACGCAGCAGCAGTCGGCCGATGTCCGCGGTCGGCAACTCACCGTCACCCCGAGGATGCTCCACGGCCGCCGGACCCAACCCGGTGTGCCCTGACATGATTCTCCCGTCGTGCGCGGTGCGTACCCGTGACGCAGGGTACCCGCGGCTCGCGAGTCGAAGGAAGCGGAAAAACGACCTTCGCGGCGAATACAGCTTTGCTGACGCGGTTCGAGAGTATGGTGCCGATATCGGAATCAGCCTGTTCAAAGGAGTTTGGGAATGCCTGCCGCTATCCGTTCACTGTTCACCGCGAGCGTCGCATTCGCCAGCGCGGGCGTCATTGCCGTCAGCCCGCTGGCTCCGGCGCCCGCAGTACCCATACCCACTGTGCAGATTCCCGGGATCGAACTGGTCAACGGTGCTTCAGTACCCGCTCTCGGGGCAATCCCGTATCAAATCCTGGAGAATCTGGTGGGCGATGCCCTGGCACTGGCCCCGATCGTGATCGGCGGCATCCAACAGTGCACGGTCTGCGTCGGGCCGGTAAGTCCGCCCAGTCCGGCGGCATCGCCCTTCACCGGGTGGGGCGCTCTCGGAGTTGGCGTCGGCCTGCTGACCAGTCCGTTCGCGATCATCGGAGCGGTGCAGGCCGGCCAATCCATTCTCCAGGCCCTCGGTGTGGGCCTACTCGCCATCCAAACACCGATCATCAACACTGCCACGTTGATCCGAGCCCCCCGCCAGCCGTTCGGGGGCTACGAGTTCGAGGCCACCCGGGCGCGGGCGGCCCAGGCCGTCGTCGATGCCGTCGTGGGCGCATTCGGGGTCACCCGAGAGGTCCTCACCGGGGTGCGCACCATCATCGCCGGATCCCTGGCCGGGGTCACCGCGTTCGCCCAGACCCTGGCGACCACGGGCGACGTCGTCGCGGCGTTCAACGCCGGACTGGCGCCGTTCACCGCCGGCATCCAGACCGCGCTGGGTAACACCGTCGGTGCGATACAGGGTCTGCGCACTGCCGTCTACACCGACCTCACCAGTGGTCCGGGCGCAGCCACCTCCCCCATCCCGATCGTCTCGGCCGCCAGCGCAGCTGCCGCTGCCTCAGCCGCCAGCACGGCTCCGGCCGCCTCGGCGGACATGCCCCGCAGCGTCGCTGCGGCCAGGGCGACCGGCACTGCGGCGCCCATCGCGGCCAGCGACAACGATTCACCTCGCGATGACTCTCCCGGGGACGACTCACCCGGCGCACAGGCCGTCAGCGGCGACAGCGGCCGGGCCGCGGCCAAGCCAAGCCGGGCCAGATCAGCAGAGGCCCGGCCTACCGGCGCCCGATCCACCAGCGCCCGGGCGACCGGCTAGCGGGTCACCTTCGCCCATGCCCCGGCGTCGCCGACGATGCCCACCGGCACCGCGCCGGTCAGGCTGACGTTGCGCACGTCCGGTCCGGCCGCGACGATGGTCGAGTCCTGCATGATCGGCAGCACCGTCGCCATCGCCCACAGTCGCGGCTCCACTGCGGCGATCACCGCCGTGATGTCCCGCGACCCATCAAGGGCGCCGTCGATGAGCGGTTGGATCCCGCGATCGCAGATCCCGGTGAGGTTGGATGGCGCGCGCACCAGCGCGGCATTCTCGGGTGGTCGAGGGCCTTCGGATTGGGGGCCGCCAGACGGCTTCGGTGTCGAGGTTGGCGGTTCCCCCGTCACCTGCGGCACGGCCACCGTCTCTAATGCCGGGCACCCGAAGCGCGACGCCAGTGCCGTCGCCAAATCGCCGCCGGCACCGGACCAGCCGACGATGGCATCGACCTGGTTATCCACCAGTGCGGTGGTGTATAGCACCGGCGGTTCCAGCGCCAGCACCGAAGCCGCGATGCCGGCCCCGCGCAGCTGGTCGGCTGCGGTATTGGCGACCGCCACCGACGTCGGGTCATTAGCTGCGGCCCCGATCACCAACGAGAAGGTCTCGCCATTGCGGCTGATTCGCCCGCGCGTGGTCTGAAGCGGCAACGGCGCGGCGGTTGCCGACTCATCGGGCGGTGTCATGCGCGGCGAACCCGTCGCACGTTCATCAACGCGGTAGCCGGCCTCGGTGAACAGCGCCAGCGCTCGCTCCCTGCCTACCGGGGCCGGTGCCGTGGCCACGTAGCCGGGGTCACTCGGGGCGCGGATAAGGGCCTGGTCCAGAGTGACCGAGTTGTCACTGCCTGCGCCGACCGCCGCCATCAACTCGACATCGATCAGGCCCAGGATCGCCGTGCGCACACGGGAATCAGCTAGTTTCGG
Organism: Actinomycetota bacterium; assembly: GCA_005789055.1. GTDB lineage: Bacteria > Actinomycetota > Actinomycetes > Mycobacteriales > Mycobacteriaceae > Mycobacterium. Next base: position 579 of record SYAA01000021.1, on the reverse strand, counting down.
CCGCTGGGCTCGCAGAGTCAATTGCAGCACCCGTGGCGTGATCATGCGGGCGGTGCGTACATCCGGTATCGCCGACAGCTGGGCGAAAGTGGCAGCACCGCCGTGCACCTGGGCCACCTGGGTGTCACCATTTCGGATCGAATCCGCAAGCGCGGCAGTCGCGCCTGCCCGCCGGAACAGGATCTGATCGGGTGTGGCCGGCGGCCCCCAGAACCGGTCATTGCGGGCGAGCAGGATCTCGTCGCGCTGCGGGTCGATGGTGTCGACCCTGAACTGTCCGCCCGTCACCTGCACCGCCCGCGCCAGGCCGGCCGGGAAACCGCCCGGAACGTCCTTGACGATGTGCGCCGGCAATAGGTTGTTGAACAATTCGCGCCAGGCCGGGTAGGGCTGGGAGAACGTCACTACCGCGGTCTTGCCGCCGTCGGCCGAACGGACGCCGGTGATCAGGTCGTAACCCGCCGGATCGACGACCCCGGGCTGCGAGACCATCTGGCGCCACAGATACCAGAAGTCGTCGGCCGCGATGGGGGCGTTGTCGGTCCACGCCGCCTCCGGCTGGATCTGGTAGGTGACGGT
>SYAA01000180.1 GCA_005789055.1 Actinomycetota bacterium | reverse complement strand
TCGCCGACGCGGTCGTCGTCGGTGCCAACAGCGGCGGAGAGTGCAAGAAGACCAATGCTCAGGACAATGCCGGGCTTCCGCGCAGTCCGTTGGGGGGCTTCCGGGGCACCGTCGATTCGGTCACCGGCACGACGATCGCCCTCATGACATACGGCGCCGACGGAAGCACAACGAACACCACCGTCGAGACCAACGACCTGACCCTCTTCGCCGCCCGGCACCGGGTGCAGACCGACGCCATCGTCGAGGGCAAGTGCATCATTGCCCGCGGAAACAAGGACACCGGCGGTGTGCTTCAGGTGGATACGATCAACCTGCCGCTAGTCGTCAACGGCGCGTGCCCGATGCCCAAAGCGGGCTGACGTCCAGCGGCGGTACGATATGTCTTCCGACCTACTCGATGACCGCGGGATGTCCGGCATCGGCGTGTTTATCGAAAGGGATACCGGCGCCTTCTGTTGCCGGCTACTCGGGGGCTGCCGTGGTTCGCTTCAGACGATGCAACCGGTCCCTGCTCGCGATGTTGATTGCTGCGATTCTGCTGATCGGCGCACACCTGAACTCGACGGGTGTGGCCGCTCTCGCCAAGTTTGGGATCGTTGACGCCGAGGGCATCAGCCTCCGCGCCTTCCAAACGGCACTGATCATGAACGGGACCTTCGAACCGGTGGTCACCACCGAGTGGATCCGCCAGGCGATGTCGGAGTTCGTCACGCCCACCCTGGGTGAGGGGTACTTCGGCACCGCGATGAATACCCCCGAGGAGTTCTGGCCGGCGACCGGATTGTTCAGTATGACCTTCGACAACTCGGTCCAAGCCGGATACGCCCTTCTCGATACCCAGGTTCACCAGAACCTTTCCGAAAGCCCCCGAGCGCCGTTGGCGGTGTTCGGATACTCGCAGAGCGCGATCATCGCCTCGTTGGAAAAGCGAACGCTCGCAACTGAATTCGCCGACCCTAAGGAAACTCCCCCAGTATCGTTCGTCATGACCGGCAACCCGTATCGGCCCAATGGAGGCTTCCTGTCACGGTTACCGCTTGTGGCGAGGCTTCTCACTGCGTCTAGCCCCATGACGGCCTCCCCGACCGATACGGTCTTCGCGACCCACGACATCGCCCGCCAGTACGACATGTGGGCGGACTTTCCCACCTATCCGTTGAATCTGCTCGCCGACATCAACGCGCTTTTCGGGCTGTTGAACCACTGGTATCTGCCGGAGTCGGTCAATCCCCTCCTCGGCAACCTCATCTCGACAGTCTCGCTGGACCCGGCGAGCCCGAACTACGACCCTGACACGGTCGTCCAGCACTACGGCGATACCACGTACTACACCATCCGGTCGCAACATCTGCCCCTGCTGTATCCGCTGCGGTGGATCGGTCTGGGACCGCTGACCGACATTGTCGAGCCGACATTGAGGGTTCTTGTGGAACTCGGCTACGACCGGAGTGCCGGGTACGGACAGGTGGTGCACGCGGGACTGTTCCCCGCGATCGATCCAGGGAAGCTCATCGACGATCTCGGGGCCGCCTTCGCTGAGGGTGGTACGGCCTTGCGCGCATTGTTCGCGCCGCCTGCCTCAGCGCCGGCAGGTAGCCGCGCGGCCGCCCCTGCCGCTGCGCAGGACCGCAGGGGTGTCTCTGCCCGGCGTGCATCCAGAACGGCCCCGCCGGTGCGCAGGGCGGCGGCGTCGGTTGAGGAGTCGCCCCAGTCACGGCCGGAGCCGAGGGTGCCCCGCGAGCCCCGGCGGACCAGCCCGCGTCACTCGCCGTCGTCGAAGATCGCCACCGCGCGGGTCCACCCCGCCGATGCGGCGTGAATCTTCACCGGGAAGCAGGAGACCTCGAAACCCGCAGCAGGCAACGACTCGAGAGTGTGCAGTTTCTCGATGTGGCAATAGCCGATCTCGCGTCCGGCGCGATGGCCCTCCCAGATGATCGACGGGTCGTGGCTTCGCGCGTAGCGCTGCGCAGTGTAGGAGAAGGGCGCGTCCCAACTCCACGCATCGGTTCCGGTTAACCGCACTCCCCGTTCCAGCAGGTACAGCGTCGCCTCACGGCCCATGCCGCAGCCTTTGCCGACGTACTCGGGCTGCCCGTAATGCGTTCCGGCGCTGGTGTTTACCAGCACGATCTCCAACGCCGACAGGGTGTGGCCGATCCGGCTCAGTTCCTGCTGGACATCGGCGGCGGTCACGATGTACCCGTCCGCGAAGTGCCGGAAGTCCAACTTCACCGCAGGCTGCAGGCACCATTCGAGAGGTACCTCGTCGATGGTGATCGCCCGCTTGCCGCCGTCCATCGTCGAGGCGTAGTGATACGGCGCGTCCAGGTGCGTGCCATTGTGGGTGGTGATCCGGACCCGTTCAATGGCCCAACCCTCGCCGTCGGGGAGATCGGCGACGGTGCTACCGGGAAAGAACGACACCACCTCCGCAGCGGTCTGCCGGTGGTCGTAGTAGTCGATCTCCGGCAGATGACCGGGTGGATCGGATGCGATCCCGGCGTGTAACGGAACAGAGATGTCGACGAACCGGCGCCTGGCCATGACGGCAAATCGTAGCGTGGTGGTTCGGCCGCGACCGCCCACCGGGCCGTGGTCTAATCGCCGCCATGGGCTCCGGTGAACAGATGGCGATTCCGGCCGGCCCGGAGCAGGTGACGGCGCCATGGCTGGCGGCTGTCTTAAGGGCAGGTGGCCACCGGACCGACATCGATAGCGTCGTCGTCAGCGCGATCGGAACCGGTCAGACAGGCGCGACGTATCGGGTCGCGGTTCGCTACGGTGCTGCCGACTCCGGGCTGCCGGACTCGTTCGTCGTCAAGCTGCCGGCCCAGGACGAGACGGTCCGCGATCGGGTCGCCCTGAGCTACCGCTCCGAACACGCCTTCTACACCGAGGTGGCTGACACGGTCGCGGTGCCACTCCCCCGCTGCTATCACTGCGCGATCGCCGACGACGGTGCGCAGTTCGTTTTGTTACTGGCCGATCTGGCGCCGGCGGTCCAAGGCGATCAGATACTCGGGTGCAGCGTGGCCGAGGCGCGACTGGGCGCCACCGCATTGGCCGGACTGCATGGGCCCCGCTGGTGTGACCCGGCCTGGTTGGACTTCACCGGCACAGTGATGCCGAAGCCGGATGAAGCCGGTGCCCGCGGACTGGGCGACATCACCAAACTCGCGGCACAGATCACCATCGACAAGCTCGGCGCCCGGATGAGTCCGGCCGACCGGGACACAGTGCTTGAATCGGCCGATCTGATCGCCGACTGGCTGCTGGGCTCCCCCGACCGGTTCAGCCTGCTGCACGGCGACTACCGGATCGACAATCTGCTCTTCGACCCCGATCGCACCCGGGTGACCGTTGTGGACTGGCAGACCCTCGCGGTCGGACTGCCCGCCCGAGACCTGGCCTATTTTGTCGCAACCAGCCTGCAGCCTGGTGATCGCGCCGATCACGAGCGAGACCTTGTCGACGCTTACCACAGTGCTTTGTCCACCCACGGTGTCACCGGCTATGGCGCCGAAACCTGTTGGCAGGATTACCGTTTCGGCATGTTGCAGGTGCCACTGATCTCGACGCTGGGCTTCGCATTCTCGGCTGAGACCGAACGCGGAGGCGAGATGATGCTGGCGATGATGAAACGCGGCAGTCAGGCGATTAGGGACCTCGGCACGTTAGATCTAGTCCGCGCGGGCGTCTGAGGACGGTCCGTCGGGGTCGGGGGACAGGTCGGGGACGAAGTCGTCGGGAGCCAGTGGCGTTTCTGGTGAGCTCGCTACAGACCGCGTAGCGACTGCCGACTGGAATCGGTCCGTGACCGTCCGCTCGCGTTCGCCGCGCCAGTCCCGCAACAACACCCCGATGCCCGCAACCGCCATGGCGATCACTCCGCCGGCGGCCCACGCGCTGTTGGTCAGCAGTGCCACGATGAGCGCGACCGAGGCCGCGACCGCCAGCACCGCGACGACCCGCATCGTCACAGTCTGCTACCCCCCGGCCGCAGCGCGTGGGTACGACCGCCCGGCGCGTCCGGCCGGGGGATCCGTTGGCGGATATCAGGCGGCGGTAGACGGCCGGACGGCAAGGGGCACGTGCACAACGCCGCCTGCGGCCGCCGCAGTCGGCAGAGCTTCGGCTCTCGACAGCAGGTCCACGCTCTCCGGCAGTTCCCGGGGATTGATGACACCGTCGGCGATCTTGCGCAGCACCTCGCGAGCATGCGCGAGTTGATTCCGTTTGCGGTACTGCCCGCCAGGCAGTTTCACCCCTGCCCATACCCCGTATTCCTCACCGGCTTCGACCGCCTGGCGGGCGCACTGACGCTGCTGAGCCAGTGGGCACCGCCGCAGACAGATCGCGCGCGCCTTGGTGGCGGACTGTTCGTACGCGCGCGCCTTGGCCGCGCCGTCGCTGGCGTCGTCATCGGCGTAGCCGAACCACAGTTCGGGCTCGGTAGAACACGGTCGGTGGTCCATCTCGGTCTCCTTTTCGAGTTTCGGAGACAGAAGCGTATACGCTAAGCTTCGAACGTGCAATCAAAACATACACATAAACGTATACGACCCATCCACTGTGTACGATTTGGATATGGCGGAAACGCACCGGTGAGCCGGGAGGCGGCGGGCGCGGCAATCCGGGCCCTGCGCGAGTCCCGGGATTGGTCGCTTGCGGAACTGGCGGCGGCCACCGGCGTCAGCACGATGGGCCTCAGCTATCTGGAGCGGGGTACCCGCAAGCCCCAGAAAAGGACCGTTCAACGGGTCGAGAACGGTCTTGGACTGCCGCCGGGCACGTACGCGCGGCTGGTCGTCGCCGACGATCCGGACATCGAATTGGCCCAGCTTCTGGAGGGTGCCGGATCGCGGATATCGGAGCTGCCGGGGTCTGCGCCGGTCACCGCCAACGCCGCCGACATGCTTGAAATGGCCTCCGCCGCGTATCTCGAAATGCTCAACTCGTTGATCGAGCATCTCCCACCTGCCACATCAAACGAATACGAGACGTATATCAGGTCGGCGATTGCGCAAAGTGCCAAGGCCGAGATGCTGGCCGCCAACTCGTGGCGCGTGACGGCCGGCGCGGGCACCGCCAACCCCGGCCTGATGGCCCACATCATCGCGGCGGAACGGATTCGATCGGACCTGATCGCCCGACTTTCGGGCAGCACGGCCGCGCGGTTCGAACGCGCCTGCGCCGGTTGCGAACTACCCGACCCGGTGGTCGCGGCGTTGATCGGGGTGACCGTCCCCGAAATGTGGGAAATCCGCACCGGCGGGCCGATCCCCCCGGCAGCTCTGCCAAGGATCAACGCCTTCCTCGAGGGGCTGTCATGACGGGCGGCGAGGTCGAGATCCTCAGTCGGGCGCACGCACTCTTCGCCGGCGCACCTGCTGCGCTTGCCCTCGAATCCGCTACTGCCACGTCGGCAGGACCGCCCCCGAGCCAGGCTGGCGTCGCCGCGGTCGCGTACCGGGGTGCAGCCGCTTTATGGCGGGCGGAACTCGCAGTTTCCCGGTCGGAGGATGCTGAACTTGCACGCATCCTCACCGCCGCCGGCCGTGACCACCGATTTGCGCACCTCGCCACCGCCGCAGTGTTGGCAGCCGCTCGCGCGGACGCGCAGTCACTACCGCCGGATCCGATCGCGGCCCGAGAACTGCTGCGCCGCAGAGCGATCCGCCTGCGCGCTCAGCAGCGCCACGTACTGGCCGCGAGAAGACGCGCGCGACGGCGCCGGGCCGCGCTGTTGGCCGTGCAATACCGCATCCGCCCCGGTCGCATTCCGCGACGCTTCCCTCGGCGTGGTGCCCCCGCCGACGTTGCGGTGCGGGCAGCATTGAGCAGGCTCGGCCGTCCCTATGTCTGGGGCGCCACTGGGCCGGACCGCTTCGACTGTTCCGGGCTGGTCAAGTGGGCTTACGCACAGGCCGGTGTTCGGTTGCACCGCACCACTTTCGAGCAGATCCATGACGGAGTGCCCGTTGCGCCCGGGGCTGTCCGTGCCGGCGATCTGGTCTTTCCACATCCGGGCCATGTCCAATTGGCGATCGGGGGCAACCTCGTCGTCGAAGCACCGTACGCGGGTGCCACCGTGCAGATCAGCCGACTGGGCGAGAACGTCGCGATCCGCCGTCCGGCCTGACGACAGCGTCGCCGCGGCGGTGAGACCCTGTCGCGATGCGGGCGTCCTCCCGATGGGGTTTCGCCGCGAGGCGGGACGCGGGGTGCCGCTCCACGGTCCGTGCCCCGAGGGGCGCCGTGCTGAGCTCTCGGGCTGGCGTCGGCGGACCGTAGGGATCAACTGCCCCGGCGTTGACTGCCGGGCCGCCTACTCCGTAGGGGCCCGCTGGTGTGGTGCCGAACGGCCGGTTCATCGGGTCGCCGGTGAGGTAGGCGATTCCGTTATCCCATCCGTTGGGTATCGCGGCAACAAAATTGACCGCGGTGGTCACAGGGTTGGGGAAGTAGAGGTATTTCGCTGGTGTCGGCGCGCCGGGGTTGATGGTCCGGTCGTACCCGGTCTCCACCAGAACCCGAAGCGGTGGGTCTAGCACTGTGGCAAGCAGTGGCCCGATCAGTGGAATTGTTTGGAGGGGTCGAAGCAGTGGCAGCGTCGCGGTCGGGAGCAGGTAATACGTCGAGTCTTGGTACTGGCCTTGCAGTTCCGGGTTACCGGTCTGGCCCTCGGGATGTTCGTAGAGGAATCCCAGCAGGGCGTTCAGGTCAGCGACCAGGTTCAGTGGATTGAGCGGAAAGTCTGCTACCGGGTCGTACTGGCGCACCATATCGACTGTCGTCAACGGGGTTGGTTGCGGTGAGTTCGTCACGGTGGCGCCGTTGAAGGTCACTCCCAAAATCGGAATGTGAATGCCGACGAACCGTTCGAGGATGCCGCCGTTGGGCCGGTTTGGGTTGGACTCGAAAACGAAACTTACAGAGCCCACGGGCGGATGTGCGATCAAGTCGCTTTTCGCCATGCTGGCGATTGCTGCGCTCTGGGAGTAGCCAAACACCGTGTATGACGAATCGTCGAGTTGTCGCGACACCGTCGAGGTGTAGGGCGGATCCGTCACCGTGCAGAGCGAACCGCGCAGACAATTGCCGAGATTGGCCAGGCCGATCGCCACCGAAGTGTCGTAGCTCATCGCGCGCAATCCGGTGACCGGCCAGAACTGTTCGGGACTGTAGACCGCTAGCGGGACGCAGCCGGGTTGGCCTCCGACGCACAGGCCGGAGGGTTCGACGTAGTCCCGGGAGGCCCACTCGATGTAGCCGGCGATGTAGTCCGGGGTGTCGCCAGGAATGGTTAGCGGGTGATCTGTCCCGCCCATGTACAGCGCCGTCGCAGTGAGAGCGAGCCTCGCGGAGATTCCGGACGGCAACGCCATGAGCAGGGCCGTGCCGATAGCGAGCAACGCCAGCAGAGAACGTCCGATGAACCGCATGACTTCCCCCGTCGCCCCTGAACTCCACCGTAACAACCGGGTGGGCCGAGGGCCGACGCGATGGCGGAGAGGGGACTTTCGGTGCGGCACTTCAGGGCCAAAGGCCCTCGGCGACACAGCCCCGCGGAGGCCGATCCCCACCGCTCAGCAGGGTGAATTGCCCACTGATGCGGCGCTGCCTAGCGTGTCGATCATGAGAGGCCACCGGTGCCGGGTCTGCAACCGCCGCCGCTGAGTCATTCCGACGGGGCTGCTGCCGAGGCGATCCGCGCGGCGGAAAGTGCACTGGCGCATCAATCCTCGTTGACGGCACAGGTCGATCTCCAGGTGGTAACCGCCGTTCTCAACGCGCACACCGATCACGCAGGTGCGGTAGCGGTGTTGGAGCGACTGCAAGACGACATCGAGGCCGCGGTCCTCATCCGAACCGACCTCGACACCCCCGCTGGTGCCCGGGAATTCCAGCGCTACCTGCTCGAGAAGTTGCGCGAGATCCGCACCGTGGTCGACACCGCCGGTTTGGACGCGACGTCTCAGGCCACACTGGCGGCGGCGCTAGCCTCGCTGTACGCATCGACCGGCTCGGACACCCCGACCGCCGGGGCGTCCGTGGAATCGGATGATCGAAGCCCGGCCGAGTTGCCACTGCACGACGCCGCCGCCGACTATCTGCCCGGCGACGCCCCGCCGGGGGAGTACCCGCCGCCAGCCACCGCACCACCGGCGGCCGCCGTGTCTCCGGCCTGGGGCGGCGGTGCCCCCGCGACGGGTTCTGCCCTGGGCGGGGGCCTGCCGACGCTGCCCACCGCCGCGTCGCCCGGATTCCCGATCGAACGGCCGCCGGTTGACTGGCCGGTTGACAGCGCTCTGTCGGATACCGAGCCTGAGTCGGAAGTCTCCGAGGCAGCGGAAGCGGACTCGGGCCCGAGCGCGCAGGCCCCACCGGAGGTTCCCACCGCCGATGGCCTCACCGTGCGACTTCCCGACGGCCAGAACGTCACCGCGCCGAACGCCCAACTCGCCGCCGTCATCACCGCCGCGGTGGCCGGCACCTCCATCCCCGATGCTTTCAGCGCTCAGGGAATCACCATCCCTGCTCCGGGTTCGGCCATCGCTCTGCCGGTGGAGCCAGGCCGACTTGTACCGGGTGATATCGGACTCTTCACCGATCGCTACGCCCTAGCTCTCGGAAGCGGACAAATACTGCTGGACAACGTGATTCAACCCCTCGGCACCATGGCAGACACGGGTTTCATCGGCTGGCTGCAGCCGCCCGTTCAGATGGCGACAGGATAGGAGAGGGCCGTGCCGGATTTCATCGAGATAGCACCCGAGGAGTTGCGACAGGCGGCGCTGAGGCATCGCGAGGCCGCCGAGCAACTCGCCGCCTTCCCGTCGAGCAATGCCGCGGTGAGGGCAACGCTGGAGTCGCTCGGGCCGGTCTTCGCCGAACTGCGTGACGCCGGATCGGAACTGCTCGAGCAACGCGCCGCGTGCTATCGCCGGCAGGCTGCCGCGCATTCCGACCTCGCGGATCAACTCTCCAAGGCCGCGGACACCTGGGCGCACCATGAGGCCACCGCTGCCGAAGATCTGCGCACGGTGGGACAGGGCGGCCGGTGAACGGTCCGGACCCGGCCTTCGACGCGGTGCATCCGAGCGGACACCTGATGTTCCGATCCTCCCGCGGGGGTTGCCTGCACAGTGTGGTGCTGTCCGAGTCGGCGCTCGAGGCTGACGCCGCGAGCTTGGCCAGCGCGGTGCTGTTGGCCGCCGAGGTCTCACACCTACAGGCCGTGATGCGGATCCGCCGGGATATCATCGCCGCGGGGTTCAGTCCGTCAGCACAGATCCCCGGCATCGGCGATCTCGAGGCGGCAGAGGGCGCGTTGCGCAGCCATCGACTGCGTCCCGGTTAGCGGGTCATGGATCGTGGCGCCAGGGGAGGGTCTTTTTGGCGCGGTCATGCTCTCCGGCGGTGCTATCGACCGGGTGCCGAACAAGTCCCGGGCCCGCACCAGCAACTGTCGAGTCTCGTCGAGTTGTTGTTGCAGCAACCCCATTCCGCTCACGCTAGCCCGGCCCGGGGGAGTGGGCAATTCACCCGCGGGGTATCAGCGCGGTGATCCGGTTCAGCAGCGCGGTGTAGCGACCCGACCCAGGATGGCGCCCCGGTTTGCCGCTGCTGACCAGACCCGCGGCCAGTCCACGTGCAGGGTCGGTCCAGATAGCGATATTCGTCAGACCCGTGTGGCCGAAGGCCGCGGCCGCGTCCCGGCCGAACGGTCCGAATCGCTGGGAGCCCAACATGTATCCGGTGCCCCAGCGCATCGGTGCCAGACCCGTAGCGACGTCCGGCCGGAGCCGACGGCACGGCTTTGTGGCCGTCCTCAGCGTCTGTGGGTGCAGCACCCGCACCCCGTCCAGTTCACCGCCGCGGCGGAGCAATTCAGCGAAGCGGGATAGTTCCGCGGCTGTCGACACGGTGCTTGAGGAGGGCACCACACTGGTCAGGAACATCCGACTGTTGGAGAACGGGATGATCTGGGTCATCGATCCGCCCAGTGCGATCTTCAAACCCGCCGCGATCGGTGCGGGAAGCGGCTTTCCGGTCACGTGGCTGGGTGCCACCAGCGCCACATCGGATTCGGCCACGCCGTAATTCGTCCATCGGAACCCCAGCGGATCGAGAATCTCGGTGGCCAGGATTTCCCGGATGTTGCGGCCGGTCGCTGCCGAGACGATTTCCCGAACTAAGGGACCCCAGGTCAGTCCGTGATAGATGTGCAGTAGACCCGGCCGGTGGATCGGTTTGAGTTCGCCCAATTTCTGGCGGGCGTAGTCGCTGTCGTTCATCCGCCGCAGATCCGGACGTGGCCCGGTTGCGAAAGGCACACCGGCACTGTGTGTCAACACGTGGCGGATGGTGGTGCGCTCCTTGCCGTATCCGGTGTAGTCGGGCAGGTAGTCGCAGACCCGGTCGTCGAGGCCGAAGGATCCTCGTTCGACGAGCATGTGAACCACCGTCGTGCTGATCGCCTTGGCCGCCGAGTACACGCAGAACGGGGTTCCGGTGGTGACCGGAACCTGCTCGGCGCCAACCGGATCGGTGGGTCCGTTGCCCCAGCCGTGCCCGATCGCGCGGTTGAGCACCACAGTCCCGTGGTAACGCAGACACAGCTGGATCGCGGGTTGCATCCCGGCCCGGTACCAGTGCCGCGCTGCGTTCCAGATCTGTTCGACCGCGATCGCGTTGAGTGCGCGGGGCTCCTCGTCGCCGATGTCGGTGATGGCCTCGAGGTCGGCCGGCACGCGGATGCTGCCTGGCTCCACAGGACTCAGAGCGGGCCGACGAGTTCCACCCAGTTGCCGTCCGGATCGGCGACGAACATCCAGCCCATACCCGGGACGGGGGCGAATTCGGCGAGCGGCTGCGCGAATGTGTACCCGGCGGCCTCGACCTGCCGTGCCACCTCGGTCGCATTCGCGACCACCAGGGTGAAGTAGCGGATGCCCGCTTGGGCCGGTCCGCCGCCGGGTGCCACCGGCGCAGCGGGCGGCTCGCTGAGCGTCACCAGCTTCAGCACGTTGTTACCGATCGCGTACCGCTTCATCGTCCCGCCCGGAAAGTCAAGGTCACCCTGATGGGGCAGACCGAGGAAATCCCCGTAGAAGCCGACCATCGCGTCGAGGTTGGTGGTCACCAGGCCGATTTCGACGCTCTGGGCAAGTAGTTCCACGGCCATCGCTGTTCCTCTCGGTGCTCAATTCGGGTCCCCGGGGAGGATATCCCGGGCTGCTAGGCCTTGACGCCCGCGGGCTTTAGGCCTTGACGCCCGTAGTGAGAAGGTCCCAGACACCCCGGGTCCACAATGGGCGGGCGATCCAGTGTTGGTCGGTGACGGTGAACTCGGCGCCGGTGAACAGCGCCCGCATCTCCGCCGGCGACGGATTGTGGGCGGGGTTGGCCGGATTCACGCTCAGCCGCCGCAGCGGGGCCGGCAGCGGCGGGCTGATGGTGGCTACGGCAGCAAGGCCGCCCGGGGCCAGCACCCGGTGGAACTCGCGCATAGCTGCCGGCTGGTTGAAAAAGTGGAACGCCGAGGTGGTGACCACGGCGTCGAGGCTTCCGGAGTCGAACGGCAATTGTTCGGCTGGGCCCTTGCGCCAACGGACCGCCGCGCAACGGGCCTTCGCCTGCTCGAGCATCCCGTCGCTCATATCCACGCCGTAGACCTCGTCGGGACACAGTTCGTCGTGAATCCTCGCGGCCAGAATCCCGGTGCCGCAGGCCACGTCGGCAACGCGGCGCGAACCGCCCGCCCGCAAAACCGCCACCACCTCGTCCTGAGCGGGCCGATAGATGAGTCGCTGCAGGGCGGGCAGATCGTAGACCGGAGCGGCCACGCTCCAGAAACGCGTGACCGCGTCGTTGAACCGCCGACCCGGTGCGGTCATGGAAGTCCTTCCCATCTGTATAGGGCCGAGGCTAACGTGAGGAGTCGGCGCACCGTCTAGGAGGCAGCATGTATGACTTGACGATCACCGGGGGCATGGTTGTGGACGGCACCGGCGGGAAACCGTTCCGGGCCGATCTGGGAATCAAGGACGGGGTAATCGTCGATGTACGTCGGCGATCCGGCGACGACTCCGGTCTCGACGGGGAGACGGCGCAGAACCTTGACGCCACCGGCCGGATCGTCACGCCGGGGTTCGTCGATATCCACACCCACTATGACGGT
>SYAA01000179.1 GCA_005789055.1 Actinomycetota bacterium | reverse complement strand
GCCGCCACGCCGGACAGCGAGACACTGATCAGCAGGACCACACCGAACGCCAGAACGAGCATCACGGGACCCATGGTGCATTGCCGGGCGATCGTCGTGGCGAAGTTCGGGCAACTCGGGCCGGGTGGGTTGCTCTATCGTCGCGGTATGAGGACTGGACCGGACTTCGTCGACTTCCACTTCGACGTGATGTGCCCGTACGCCTACCAGACGTCGCGGTGGATCCGGGAGGTCCGGAATCAGACCGGTCTGCGGGTGAACTGGCGCTTCTTCAGCCTTGAGGAGATCAATCGCGAAGAGGGCAAGAAACACCCGTGGGAACGCGAGTGGTCATACGGGTGGTCGATGATGCGCATCGGTGCGTTGCTGCGCCGGCAGTCGATGGCCGATGTCGACGCCTGGTACGAGCGGGCCGCGCGGGCGCTCCATGTCGAGGGTCACAAGCCGCATGAGAAGGCTGTCGCTCGTCACCTACTCGATGAACTCGGCTTCGATGCCGACCTGGTGGATCAGGCCATCGCGGATCCGACCACCAGCGACGAGGTCATGGCCGATCATCAGCGGGTGATCGCCGCCTCCGGCTACGGCGTTCCGACGCTGTTCTTTCCCGATGGTCAGTGCCTGTTCGGACCGGTGCTGGTGGATCCACCGACCGGGGAGGCGGCGATTCGACTCTGGGACGCGGTGCTGGCCTGGACTGAGTTCCCGCACCTCTATGAGATGCAGCGGCCTAAAACCGGTGCCGACGCGGCATTGATCGCCGAGACGTTCCAGCCCTATCTGCGGGCCCGTGACTGGGTGTCGATCAACCGCGGCGAGGTCATCGAGTTCAGCCGACTGACCGAATGACCGGACAGGCGGTGACCGGTTAACAGGGTTTTCGTCCCCGCACCGTGCAGTTCTGGCAAACTCACCCCGACCTAGGTCCGCTGGAGGCACCCGATGACGACCGCTACCGCACCGCTGCTGTCGAAGCGGGATCGGATCATGATCGCGATCACCGTGCTCTCAGCAATCGGCGCCGGGGCTTTGCACTTCGCCCACGCCAACTCCGTCCTCTCCTTCATCGTGGCGGCGCTTGCCCTGGCCACGCTGGCCTCATTGGTCGGCCGTTCGGTGGAAGCACTCGGCGACCGTCTCGGGCCCAGTGCCACCGGGGTACTGCAATCTGCGCTGGGAAATCTACCGGAGCTGTTTGTCATTCTCTTCGCGCTCAAGGCCGGGCTTTTCGGCGTGGTGAAAGCCACCCTCGTGGGGTCGATCCTGGCGAATGTGCTGCTGATCCTCGGCCTGGCCTTCGTCGTCGGTGGAGTCAAGCACGGCCGGCAACGCTTCGCCGCCGACGACGGCCGCAGGTTGGGCCTCATGCTCACCCTGGCGGTGTTCATCCTCGCCGTTCCCACGCTTACCTCGGCCCTGCACACTCCGGCCGAATCGCACGAGCGGGTGGTCTCGGTCGTGGTCTCGATCATCATGCTGGCGTTGTTCGCACTGTCGTTGCCGGCCGCCCTGGCGCGCCGCGCACCCGGGCACGACTCCGGACACCCGGGCAGTAGGTCCCCGATTGCGGCCAGCCCAGAGGGGGCCGCGGCCGCCAGTAGGGTTGCCGCGCATGGGGAATGGCCGTTGGTGATGGCGATCGGGATGCTTGCCGCGACCGGAATTGGCGCCGCATTCGTCTCGGAATGGTTCGTCTCCGCTCTGCAACCGGCGATGGACACGATGGGCATCAATGAGGTCTTTGCCGGCCTGGTGATCGTGGCCATCGCCGGTAACGCGGTGGAGAACGTCGTCGGGATCCAGCTCGCGGCCAAAAATCAGATGGACTACGGCGTACAGGTGATCCTGCAGTCACCCGTGCAGATCGCGCTCACGGTAGCTCCGATCGTGTGTCTGTCGGCGGCATTCCTCGGTCAGCCCGGCTTCGATCTGGTGCTGTCGCCCTTGCTTCTGGCGGCGATGGTGATGTCGGCATTGGTGGCGGTGCTGGTCACCTTCGATGGAGAGTCGAACTGGTTCGAGGGTGCGGCATTGATCGCGCTGTATATCGCGATCGCCACTGCGTTCTGGTGGGGATAGGTTCTGGCCGGGTGGCCGCCGGCCGTTTCCTTGTCGCGGCGGTTTTCGGTGTGTGCGCTCTCGCCGGTGCACCACTGGTAGCCGCGGATCCGTTGCCCCCGGCCGACGACGTTCGCGCCAAGCTCGATGCCCTGCCGATCAAGGGGCGCGCACCCAAGACCGGCTATGACCGCAGCCTCTTCGGCGAGTCCTGGACAGACGACGTCACGGTTCCCGGCGGGCGCAACGGTTGTGACACCCGCAACGACATCCTGCGCCGCGATCTTGTCGATGTGGTGATCAAACCCGACTCCAACGGGTGTTCGGTACTGCGCGGGATCCTCAACGATCCCTATACCGGAATCACTGTTGAGTTCGTGCGCGGCCCGAATTCGGCGGAGGTCCAAATCGATCACGTGGTCGCCCTTTCGGACGCCTGGCAGAAGGGCGCGCAACAACTTGACGAGGCGCGGCGTCGGGACTTCGCCAATGACCCGGTGAACCTCCAGGCCACGATCGGATGGGTGAATCAGCAGAAAGGCGACGGTGATGCCGCGACGTGGTTACCGCCCAACGTCTTTTATCGTTGCGTGTTCGTCACGCGGATCGTCGACGTCAAGACCAGCTACGGGTTGTGGGTGACCCAGGCCGAGCGCGACGCGATCGCCGGGGTGCTGTCCGGCTGTCCGGCTACACCTGGATAGGAGTTGGCGCCGGGGCCGTGACCCCTCTCAGGATGAGGCTGAAACTGTCCTGGCGCTGTGCCATGGCGCCGATACCGTCATCGGAGACGAGTAGTAGTGCGTAGGAGCCATCGCTGAGCCGGGGTCCCAAGGTAATGCCTTCGAAGTTACTGAAGCCGGTATCGGCCTGCCAGAGAAGGGTTTTGCCGACCGCAGTGAAACCGCTGCCGCTGGCAAGGCTGGATAGGTCGGCGACGTCGGATGCGCCGGTGAAGTCAACGAGGTAAATCCGGGTTCGGAAGCGCGGCAGGTAGCCGCCGAGTTCGCGTTCCAGGGCCAGAACCTGGCCGTTGGGAAGGGCGAGCAGGTCGACTAATCCACTGCGTTCGACGCTCACGAACGGCGACAGCCGCGAGATCGGATCGGTGCGATATGCGTACTGTCGGCGCGCCGCCAGATCCGGTCCATCGAATTCCTGGATCCGAACCCAGCTGCCAGCTGCTGTGGTGGATAGCGCCCCGTCGGATCGGAGCGCCTCCTCGTTGGCTGTCCACAGCCTGCCGGCACCGTAGGTCAGCGATTCCAGACCCATGTTGTTTTGGACGTTGGCCGGTCGGTAGATGTTCGGAACCGCGACCGACCCCGTCTTCTGCCCGGTATCGAGACTGAATTCGTTGATGGTGGAGGCCACCTCGTCGGATACCCAGACCCGGTTTCCGGAGGGCCCCAGGGCGATTCCCTCAGAGTCGCTGCCCAGCTCCGGGGCACTGATGCCGCCGGTGACGAGCGTCGATCTGACTCGGCCCGATCGCGAGTCGAGCGAGGTGTAGACCTGCCAGATCGTCGGGGCGCCGTCGTCGCCGACGGCGTAGTAGTTGGTTCCACCGGCGTAGGTGATGCCGCTGAGTTCGGTGGCGCCGGTCGACCCGCTGCGCAGCACCAGCGGACTCTGGCCGGAACGGGTAATCGTCACTGCGGGCTCGGCGGTCACGGGAGCGACCGATCCACGGGGAACGGGCCGCGCGGCGGTCCGCGCGGCCCGTGCAGGCCGGGCACTCGCAGGCTGGGCACTTGCAGCCTGGGCACGGGCTGTCGATGTGCTCCGTGCCGTGTCGCCGGACGAGGTATCCGCTGAAGCGCGCGGGGCCTCGGCGGCGATCGCCGCACCGATGCCCAGCGCCACGGCCAGCGCCCCGAGGTAGGCGGCGCGGTGTTGCGGCGAAGACTCCACTGCTATACGAGTGTGGTGTTCAGCGGCGTTAGATCGGTCTGCATCAGCACGACGTTGTAGTTGCCCCACAGCGACATGTTCCAGTACAGGTTGCTCACGTCGGGATCATCGTTGGAGTCGGTCAGCTCGCCGGTGCCCGACAGAGGATGGATCAGCGGCGCGTAGAGACCCGGATACTGCAACGACGTGGCGACCGTCACCGGAGCCGACCAGGGGCCCTCCGGGGTCTCGGCGGTGCGCAGGATGACGTTGTTCTGGCCGTTGCCGTACATCACCACGTACTTGTCCAGATACTCGTTGTACTGCACGCTCATCTCGCTGACGTTGCCGCCGGTCTTGGCGCCGACAAGGCCGGCG
>SYAA01000178.1 GCA_005789055.1 Actinomycetota bacterium | reverse complement strand
GATCTGCCATGGGCTCACGCCGGGAGCGCGCCACGGCAAATCGCGCTTGGAACGGGCATACCACTCGATGAGATCGTCCGCGGGGATGCTCATCGGTTCGCCAACTCGGCGGCAGTGCACAATACGGTCCATGGCGAATACCAGCCCGGCGGCGGCGTGGACGGCACTCAAGCAGGGTAACGAGCGCTTTGTTGCAGGCCGACCGGAGCATCCCAGCCAGAGCATCGAGCATCGGGCAAGCCTCGCGGTCGCTCAGCGGCCGAACGCGGTGCTGTTCGGGTGCGCCGACAGCCGGGTTGCCGCCGAGATCATCTTCGACCAGGGCCTCGGTGACATGTTCGTGGTGCGCACCGCCGGTCACGTCATCGACTCAGCGGTGCTGGGTTCGATCGAATACGCGGTCACCGTGCTCGACGTACCGCTGATTGTCGTCCTCGGCCACGACAGTTGCGGGGCTGTTCAGGCGACACTCGACGCACTCGACAAGGGCCAGGTGCCGGGTGGCTTCGTCCGCGACGTGGTGGAGCGCGTCACTCCGTCGATCATGTTGGGCCGTCGCGAAGGCCTCACCCGGGTGGACGAATTCGAGACCCGTCATGTCATCGAGACCGGAAGCCAACTGCTGTCCAGATCAAGTGCCATCGCCGACCGCGTCGAACGCACCCAACTGGCGATTGTCGGTCTGACATACCGCCTTGCCGATGGCCAGGTCACGCTGCGCGAGCACCTCGGCGATATCGGCGAATAGCCCCAATACCCGAGCGAACACGGCGACACGCCGGGCCGGGTCGGACGGCTGGCGGTGACCTGGCCTTACGGTGAGTTCGTGCTGGATCTCGAACCGCAAGGCCCACTTCCGCCCCAGGTCTACTGGCGTCGCAGGGG
Organism: Actinomycetota bacterium; assembly: GCA_005789055.1. Classification (GTDB taxonomy): domain Bacteria; phylum Actinomycetota; class Actinomycetes; order Mycobacteriales; family Mycobacteriaceae; genus Mycobacterium. The sequence continues at coordinate 2,380 of SYAA01000178.1, read as the reverse complement.
ACTGGCACTCGGCATCGCCGCACTTGCCATAGCCCTAGTCGCCGGTATCGCATTCGCACTGTTCGGCGGTTCGGACGCGGCGAAGAACACCGCAACCGAGACCACCCAAACCCCGCAACCGGAGAACAAGACGCCGGTCGTCGAATCGGCCGAATCCAGCGCGGCCCCCACGCCGACGCCCACCGCGGCAGTGGAACCGCCGCCTGTTCTGCAGGCCGGTGATGATTGCCCTGATTCGACGCTGGCGGTCAAGGGCATCACCAACGCCCCGCAGTACGTGATCGGTGATCAGCCGAAGTTCACGATGGTCGTCACCAACATCGGTCTGGTGGCCTGCAAGCGCGATGTCGGCGCTGCGGTACTGGCCGCGTATGTCTACACGCTCGATAACAACCGGTTGTGGTCGAACCTTGACTGCGCGCCCTCCAACGAAACCCTGGTCAAAACCTTCAACCCCGGCGAGCAGGTGACCACCGAGGTCACCTGGACCGGGATGGGCTCGGCCCCGGAATGCCCACTGCCGCGTGAGCCCATCGGGACGGGCACCTACAACCTGGTGGTCCAGCTGGGCAACCTGCGAGCGGCGGCAGCGCCGTTCATCATCGCCGATGCTCCGCCGCCCGCACCCGAACCCCCGCCGGCGCCAGAACTCCCGCCGGCACCGGAACCTGGTCCGGCACCGGAACTCGGTCCGGCACCTGAGCCCGGGCCGCCCGCCGAGGTCCCCCCGCCACCGGGCGGCTGAGTCAAAACCGAGCTGTCCCGTCGGGTCCATGATGCTGGCCGTTTGCGTCCGCCGCCGGTACCACCCGCAGTCGCGACTCGGTGAGTGAGACCATCGTGCGCAACGCCTCACCGATGGTCGCCGATTCCAGGGTGCGTAAGCCCTTGGGTGCCGGTCCGCAGCCGGAGGGCACCAGAGCGGTGGTGAAGCCAAGGCGGGCCGCCTCGGCCAGTCGGCGCTCCATCCCGGTCACTCTGCGGAGATCGCCGGCAAGTCCGACTTCGCCGATCACCACGGTGGTGGCCGGGAGCGGTCTGGTGATGAACGCGGAGGCCATCGCCATCGCCACCGCGAGGTCCGAGGAGGGGTCGGTGAGGCGCATACCGCCCACCGTCGACAGGTAGATGTCCATCGCGCCGATCGGCACCATGGCGCGTTTTTCGAGTACGGCGATGATCATCGCCACGCGCGCCTGGTCGATGCCACTGACGGCGGCGCGCCGGGGGGCCCCGGGATTGGCGGGTTTCGCCAACAAGGACTGGATCTCGCCGATCAGCGGCCGTTTTCCGTCCAGGGTCACCGTCACGGCGGTGCCGGGGACCGGTTCGGGTCGCTGGTCGAGGAATAACCCGGAAGGATCAGCGACACACTGGATTCCGTTGTCCTGCAGAAGAAAACATCCGACCTCGTCTGCGGCGCCGAAGCGATTTTTGACTCCACGGATCATCCGCAGTGCCGTGTTGCGGTCCCCCTCGAAGTGCAGTACCACGTCGACGAGATGCTCAAGCGAACGCGGACCGGCAATAGCACCGTCTTTGGTGACATGGCCGACGAGCACCATGGCGATGCCACTGGATTTCGCGGCGGCCGTCAGTGCTGTGGTCACCGCGCGGACCTGGGTCACCCCACCGACCACACCATCGGTGTCGCCGGCGTTCATGGTCTGCACCGAATCGACGATCACCAGGCTAGGACTTACCGCCTCGATGTGGCCGAGCACGGTCGCAACGTCGGACTCCGCAGCCAGGAAGACCTCGTCGTGACTGCTTCCGGTGCGCTCGGCACGCATCCGGATCTGTCCCGCCGACTCTTCACCGGAGATGTAGAGCGCACGCCGCCCCGCCTGCGCCCACCGATGGGCCACCTCCAGAAGTAAGGTCGATTTTCCGACGCCCGGATCTCCCGCCAGCAGACTCACCGAACCGGGCACCACACCGCCACCGAGTACCCGGTCGAGTTCGCTCACGCCGGTGGGAAAATGTCGGGTGCGATCCGGATCGATGCTGCCGATCGGAACCGCCGGCGTGGACGGGATGGTGCCGCCCCGGACTGCGCCGGCGGTAGTGGCAGCGAAGGCGACCTCGTCGAGGGTGCCCCAGGTTTCGCACTCGGGGCATCGCCCGAACCACTTCGCGGTGACATGTTTGCACTCGGAGCAGCGATACTGAGATCGAGGTTTTCCCACCCGCATGACGCTAGCCGCCGAGGGTGACAGATCCGTGGACGCGCGCGATGTGTCCGTCGGGCACGCCGCCGGGGCTACTCCGGGGTTGGTTCGCCGGCGGAGATCGGTACCGCGACAGTGACCTTGCCGGCCTTGGCGAAGTCGAACGTGAAGTTGTAGGTGAGACCGTTTGTGATCGGTTCGGTCAGCGT
>SYAA01000177.1 GCA_005789055.1 Actinomycetota bacterium | reverse complement strand
GATGCGCGACGAACTAGCCTCGCTGCTGCGTTTCGTGCTGGAACTGCTCGGCGATTACGGCCTCAACGACTTCTATCTGGAGCTGTCCACCAAGAACCCGCAGAAGTACGTCGGCTCCGACGACATGTGGGAGGAAGCCACCGAGACGCTGCGGGAGGTCGCCGAGTCCAGCGGCCTTGCCCTGGTGCCCGACCCGGGCGGCGCGGCCTTCTATGGACCCAAGATCTCGGTGCAGGTGCGCGACGCACTGGGGCGCAGTTGGCAGATGTCCACCATTCAGTTGGATTTCACCATGCCGGAGCGTTTCGAACTCGAATACACCGCCGCCGACGGAACCCGTCAGCGTCCGGTGTTGATCCATCGGGCGTTGTTCGGGTCGATCGAGCGGTTCTTCGGCATCCTCACCGAGCATTACGCCGGTGCGTTCCCGGCCTGGCTTGCTCCGGTCCAAGTCGTCGGCATCCCGGTCGCCGAGGAACATGTGGATTACCTCAATGATGTTGCCGCAGAGCTCACATCGCACGGGGTGCGCGTCGAGGTCGATGCGGGCGACGACCGGATGGCGAAGAAGATCGTCAACCATACCAACCAAAAGGTGCCATTCATGATCCTGGCCGGCGACCGCGACGTCGAGGCGGGTGCCGTGAGCTTCCGATTCGCCGACCGCGGCCAAATCAACGGCGTGCCCAGAGCGCAGGCGGTCGCTGCGATCGCGGCATGGATCGCCGACCGCGAAAACGCCGTTCCCACCGCCGAGACGTTGCGAGTCAACGGTGGTTGAGCAGCTCATTGACCGGGGAGCCGGCGACCCCGACAGGCTGCAGCGACTGTGGACTCCGCATCGCATGAGCTACATCGTCGACGTGCCGGCCAACCGCGACTCCACGCAGCCCAGCCAACCGTTCACCGACATCCCCACCCTCTCCGACGAGGACGGTCTGGTGATCGCACGTGGGGACCTGGTGTACGCGGTGCTCAATCTCTATCCATACAACCCGGGACACCTCATGGTGGTGCCGTACCGACGGGTAGCCGAACTCGAGGACCTCACCGACGCTGAGATGGCCGAATTGATGGCATTCGTCCAGGAGTCGATTCGGGTGATCAAGTCGGTATCGCGGCCCGATGGCTTCAACGTCGGCCTCAACCTCGGCAAGTCCGCCGGCGGTTCGTTGGCCGAGCACCTGCACATGCATGTGGTTCCGCGGTGGTCCGGCGACGCCAATTTCATCACCATCGTCGGTGAGACGAAAGTGGTCCCCCAACTGTTGCGCGATACCCGCGCACTGCTTGCCGACGAATGGGCGCATCGGCGGTGAGCAACTTCTACCTCATGACGAGGGCGGCCTACACCAAGCTCAGCGCCCCGTTGGCGCGCGTCGCACTGAAGGTCGGACTGACCCCCGACGCGGTCACCATCATCGGCACCGCGGGCACCGTGATCGCGGCGTTAACACTCTTCCCGACCGGGAAGTTGTGGTGGGCGTTCCTGGCCATCTGGTTCTTTACGCTCGCCGACATGCTCGATGGCGCCATGGCGCGCGAACGCGGCGGAGGCACGCGATTCGGTGCGGTGCTGGACGCCACCTGCGACCGGATCAGCGACGGAGCGGTCTTCTGCGGACTGTTGTGGTGGGCGGCCTTCGGCCTGCGCAGTTCGGAGCTGGTGGTGGCAACGTTGATCTGCCTGGTCACCTCGCAGGTCATCTCCTACATCAAGGCCCGGGCCGAGGCCAGCGGACTGAACGGCGGCGGTGGGTTGATCGAACGGCCGGAACGGCTGATCATCGCGGTGGGTGGTGCAGGTCTGTCAGATCTGCCGTTCTTTCCGATACCGAACGCATTACCCGTGGCGATGTGGTTGCTGGCGGTCGCAAGTCTGGTGACCGTCGGCCAGCGACTGCACGCCGTTCGTACCTCGCCCGGCGCGGTAGACAGGATCGAGCTACCCGGATCCCAGAGCGCCAGCGGTGAGCCGGAGAACAACGCGCGGTGATGCGCAAGTCGCCGCGTGAGGGTCTCACCGACTGGGCCTACGCCACCGGCTGGCAGCTGGTGCGAGCGATGCCGGAACCTTTGGCGCGCAGCGTCTTCGCCGCCGGAAGCCGGTACGCGGCGCGCGGTGGAGGACCTGAGCAATTGCGCAAGAACCTGGCCCGGGTGATCGGTACGACACCCGGCGGCGTGCCCGATTCGCTGATGCGTGCGTCGTTGGCGTCCTACGCGCGGTACTGGCGGGAGGCATTCCGGCTACCAACGATGAACCTTTCCGAACTCGCCGAGCGACTCGACCGCGTCTTCATCGGCGCGGAGAAGTTCGCCGCCGCTCACCAGGGTGGTCGGGGAGCGGTGATAGCGCTTCCGCACAGCGGAAACTGGGATATGGCCGGGGTGTGGCTGGCGCAGAACTACGGGACGTTCACCACCGTCGCCGAACGGCTCAAGCCGGAATCGCTCTATGACCGTTTCGTCGCCTACCGGGAGAGCCTGGGGTTTGAGGTTTTGCCGCTGACCGGCGGACAGCGTCCACCGATGGAGGTGCTGGCCGAACGGTTGCGTGGCAACGGATTCGTCTGCCTGATGGCCGATCGTGATCTCACCCGGTCGGGGGTGCCGGTGGACTTCTTCGGTGAACTGACCCGGCTTCCCGCCGGCCCGGCGAAGTTGGCGATCGAAACCGGTGCACCTCTGCATCCGGCACACGTTTCCTACGACGGCGATGACTGTGTGGTCCAGATCGACGATGCGCTGGACACCAGTTCCGGCGACGTGGAGACCATCACCGGGGCACTCGCGAGCCGATTCGCGGTGAATATCGCCGCGCACCCGCAGGATTGGCACATGCTGCAGCCGCAGTGGCTGGCTGATCTGAGTGCGCAACGCCGGGCCCGCCTCGAAGTCGGCGGTGAGCACTGATGCGCATCGGCATGGTGTGCCCATACTCCTTCGACGTCCACGGCGGCGTGCAATCCCACGTCCTGCAACTTGCCGAGGTGATGCGCGAGCGCGGCCACGATGTGAGTGTGCTGGCGCCGTCCTCACCGCACGTGAAGTTGCCCGACTACGTCGTGTCGGGTGGAAGGGCCATGCCCATCCCGTACAACGGATCGGTGGCGCGGCTCCGCTTTGGCCCAGCTACCCACCGCATGGTCAAGCGTTGGCTGGCAGCGGGTGATTTTGATGTCTTGCATCTGCACGAGCCCAATGCGCCCAGCCTGTCGCTGCTGGCGCTAATGATCGCTGACGGGCCGATCGTGGCGACCTTCCATACGTCAACGACGAAGTCGTTGTCGCTCAGCGTGTTCCAAGGCGTGCTGCGCCCCTGGAACGAGAAGATCATGGGTCGCATCGCGGTATCCGACCTGGCGCGGCGCTGGCAGATAGAGGCACTGGGCTCTGATGCCGTCCAGATCCCCAACGGCGTCGACGTCGCGTCCCTGGCGGCCGCACCGCTGCTGGAGGGCTACCCGCGGGCCGGCAAGACGGTGTTGTTCCTCGGCCGTTTCGACGAGCCCCGCAAGGGCATGGCGGTTCTCCTTGCCGCACTGCCCACCCTGGTCGAAACGTTTCCCGATATCGAGATCCTCGTCGTCGGCCGCGGCGATTCCGACGAACTGCGCGACGACGCCGGCGAACTGGCCCGGCACTTCAGATTCCTCGGACAGGTCGACGACACCGAGAAGGCGTCGGCACTTCGCAGTGCCGACGTCTACTGCGCGCCACACACCGGCGGGGAGAGTTTCGGCATCGTCCTGGTGGAAGCAATGGCCGCCGGTACCCCGGTGGTGGCCAGCGACCTCGACGCCTTCCGCAGGGTGCTTGAGGGCGGGGACGCTGGGCGACTGGTGCCCGTCGAGGACCCCGCCGCACTGGCCGAGGCGCTGATCGCGGTGCTGGCCGACGATGCGTTACGGGCGGCCTACGTCCGGTCCGCGGCCGAGGCCGTCCGCCAGTACGACTGGGAGGTGGTCGCCGACGACATTTTGATGGTCTACGAGACCGTCGCGGGTTCCGGAGCGACGGTGTCGGTGGGTGGCACTCCGGCGGGCGGGAGCGCAGCGACCCGGGAAGGCGTCTAGATGGCGCCGACGCTGTACTGGTCGATCACCGCGGCGCTGGTCGCAATGCTTCTCGCGGTCGGGGTGTGGGCACTGCAGACCGCGAACCGACTGGACCGTCTGCACGTTCGCTACGACCTGTCCTGGCAGGCCCTGGATGCGGCGCTGGCCCGGCGGGCCGTGGTGGCCCGTGCCGTCGCCGTGGATGCCTACGGCAACAGTGCGGAAGGTAAACGCCTCTCGGCGTTGGCCGGTGCCGCCGAGCGGGCTCCCCGTGCCCACCGCGAAAACTGTGAGAACGAATTGTCGACCGCACTCGAGCACGTCGACCCGGCCGCGATCCCGGTGGCACTGGTCGCCGAACTCGCCGACGCGGAGACTCGCGTACTGCTGGCGCGGCGCTTCCACAACGACGCGGTCCGCGACACCCTGGCCCTGCGGGAGCGTCGCGCGGTGCGCTTGTTGAGGTTGGGCGGAACCGCGGCGCTACCGACCTATTTCGAAATCGCGGAGTCCGCGCAGCGATGACGGCGACGCGGGTGTCCGCGCGAGTGGTCCTGCTCGACGACGAGGGTGCCGTCCTGCTGCTGTGTGGGTCGGATCCGGCCGTAGCCGACGGCTCCGCGCCCAAATGGTGGTTCACCGTTGGTGGCCAGGTTCTGCCGGGGGAGCAGCTTGCTGCGGCGGCGGTTCGCGAACTCGCCGAAGAGACCGGCCTGCAGGCCGACCCCGAGCAACTGGTCGGCCCGGTCTGGCGCCGCGACGCGATCATCGACTTCAACGGGACCGTCACCGCCAGCGAGGAGTTCTATTTCGTGCTGCGAACCCGCCGCTTCGATCCGTCCGAGGCCGCCCGCACCCCGTTGGAATTGAGCTACATCCATACCCACCGATGGTGTGACGTCGCGGCGATCGACGAACTCGACGCCCTCGGACAGCGGGTGTACCCGCGACAACTCGCTGAACTCCTCGCCGTGGCAAACCTGATTG
>SYAA01000176.1 GCA_005789055.1 Actinomycetota bacterium | reverse complement strand
TGACCAAACGGCTGATCGACCTCGACGACGAGTTGCTGGCCGACGCGCAACGCGAGCTGAACACCACCGGCGTATCCGATACGGTCCGCACGGCGCTGCAGCAGGCGGCGGCTCGGTCCGCGCGAGTCCTACAGGTGACGTGGCTCCGCGAAGGAGGCCTCGCGGCCATGGCCGATCCCGCAGTCGCGGAGCGCGTTGCGCCCCTCATCGAGGCCGGACTGGTCGCGACGACGGCCACACTCGACGCCGACTTCGAGACCGCCGCCACCGTCGTCGCCCTCGAGCAGGCGTGGGTCGCCCGGCGCGGCAGCCTCTGAGCGATGCGGCTCGCTCGGGTGGAGTCGCGACGTCTTGCCACCGAAAATTCCCTGAACTGCGGTGGCGACAGGATTTGAACCTGCGGTCGGTTTTAGCCGACTCTCGCTTTCAAGGCGAGTGCATTAGGCCGCTCTGCCACGCCACCACCGCACAGCCTAATGCTCACCCATCAATCAGTCTTGCAGCGCGTGACCAAAACCATCAAGCGGTGTGCCGGCCAGAGCGATGGCAACCAGGCGGCCTGCCTCCCCGGCCCGCCATGGCCCGTCGGTGCCGAGAGTATGCCGACTGGCTACCCGATGAACCACGGTGCGCTCCCCCGGCGTGTCGTCAAGCTGAACAACGCCTTTGACACGCAATACCCCGGCTGGCAGGTCACTGAGGAGGCGCTCAAGATCCACACGGGCGATAGGCCCATCGAAAGATACGCTTGCGACCGTGTAGTCGCGGCTGTGTTCATACGGTTCGGCTGTCGGAAGACCATGGTGAGCGAATCCCACTAAAGCCGACAACGGCACTCGACCGTCGCGGGCAGGCAGTACCGGTACTCGCGGCGCGACGCGAGCGAGCCATGTCTTCAAATCGGAGAGTTGGTCGGAGGTCACTAAGTCAATCTTATTCAGCACCAGTACATCTGCGGAAACAAGTTGCCTACGGACGGTACGGCCCACTACCGCGTGGCGCTCTCGGTGGCGCACTGTTTCAGCGTCGAGCAGCACCACGACACCGTCAAGATCGAACCCAGGCGTCAGGGCATGGTGAGCGATCGGGGCGGGGTCGGAGACCCCACTGGCTTCGATGATCACATGGTCGGGCCGTTCATCGCGATCGCGAACAGACCACAGTGCCGTCATGAGGTCGCTGCCGATCGCACAGCACACGCAGCCGTTGGTCAACGTAATGGTGTCACCATCGGCCGATCTGATCAGATCACCGTCGATTCCGACCGCACCGAAGTCATTGACCAACACCGCGACACGACGGCCGGTCGACTCCCGCAGCATATGGTTCAGCAGGGTGGTCTTCCCAGAGCCTAAATAACCACCGATCACGGTGACCGGGATCGGTGGTTTCACGGGCGGGCGGCTTCGAACACCTCACCACCGACCACAGTGCCCCACACCGCGATGTCCCGGATCGTCATCGGCTCGACGTCGAGAGGAGATTCATCAAGCACTGCGAAGTCGGCGAACTTCCCGGCCTCGATGGAGCCGATCTCGTGATCCATGTGAATTTGGTACGCGCCGCCTATGGTGGCTGCGTGCAGTGCTTCGTAGGGGGTGATTTTCTCGTACTCACCTAGCACTCTTCCACTGGGCGTCACCCGGTTGACCGCGCACCACATGGTCATCAAGTGGCCGATCGGCGTGACTCCGGAGTCAGAGTGGAACGATAGCGGCACCCGGTTGTCCAATGCAGTACGACAAGCCCACATCCCGCGGGCTCGCTCCGGCCCCATGGTCTGCTCGTAGTGCTGGTCGCCCCAGTACCAGATGTGGTTGGTGAAGATGTTGGCGCAGATTCCCAACCGGCCCATCTTTCGGTACTGCGCTGCGGTGGTTGTCTGGGAGTGCTGCAGGACGTGCCGATGGTCAAGCCAGGCATCGGTGCGCAGAACCTCCTCGACTGCATCGACGAAAAGCTGCCCGGCGCCGTTTCCGTTGCAGTGACAGTGCACATTGATCTTGCGGCCGTGGAATGCCCTCATCGCGGCCAGGAGATCCTCCGGGGAGAACATCAGAAGACCATGATCCTCGCCGGTGTAGTAGCCCGGTTCCATGATCACGGCGGTCCAGCCCTGGATCGATCCGTCGGCAACAAGCTTGATGCCCGGTACGCGCAATTTGTCGGACTCGATCTCGCGCAGTCTCACTGCGGCGTCGGCGACGGCGGAGTAGTCGGCGGTGCTACCCGGCATGGTGGGAAGGTTGTAAACAACCATCCGTGCGGGAAACGTCGGGTCGTTGACGGTGTCCTGCCATACCTGAACGTGGTCGCTGGCGATCAGCAGCGTGCCGACAAGCTCAGTGGATGTCGTCACCCCGGCATTTCGACACATGGCCGCGTGGATCTGGATCGGCTTTGCTCCCACGCCGGCCGCCATCAGCTTGCCAAAGGCCGCGGTGGCGAGGGTCATCGCCGGCGCTTCCTGGAGTTCGCCGTTGAGTTCGCCGCCGGAGTCTCTACCGACTCCCGGTGTCGGGCTGTCTTTGGTGATGCCTTCGGCTTGCAGGAGCGCGGTGTTGACCGTGGCCAGGTGTCCGCTAGCGTGCCGGATGAAAATGGGCCGGGTCGTCGACACCTGGTCGAGCTCGCGCTTGGACAGCCGAGGCAGATCCGGAAAGTAGATCGGGTCGAAACCATTAGCGACGAGAGTTTCCCCAGCCGGAATCTTGGCGTCTTCTTCCCTGAGGCGCGCGATGAGATCCGGATAGCTGCGAATTGGAGTGGTGCTCGAGCCGTCGGACAGCGGATATGGGTAGTAACCGACATAGGGCATGAGCTCACTGCCGCTGTCCGCGGTGTGGCCGTGCGCCTCCACGAATCCAGGAATCAGGACGTGATCCGCAAAGCGATCATCGACCGTCGCCTCCCCCCAACCCTGACATTCCTCGAGTGTGCCGGCGCAGATAATGCGGCCCCCGCGAACTGCGACCGCCTCAGCCTCTGGATTAGCCGGGTTCATCGTGACGACCTTGCGTGCAGTGAAAATTGTGTTCACAAGACGTGAATTTAGGGGTTCCCCGCAGAGTCTGTGACCGTTTCGCTGCCGGTAGCGTGAAAGCGTGCACGCCATCGTCACCGACGCCACCGGGGGACTCTCATGGTCGACGGTCCCCGACGCCTCAGCGGGCCCTGGCGAGGTGCTGATCGA
>SYAA01000020.1 GCA_005789055.1 Actinomycetota bacterium | reverse complement strand
CGCGGGGTCGTCGCCGACGCCAAAGCGCCCTACGATCCGCAGCGCGCCGATCATGTCATCGACACCCATGTCAGCGACTTCGTGGACACCGTGCGGCGCCGGTTGATCAGCGAGTCCGAGCGCATCGACCGGCCCGCACACGTGGTGGCCGCCTTCGACACCGAGTTGTTCGGGCACTGGTGGTACGAGGGACCGATCTGGCTGGCGCGACTGCTGCGCGCGCTGCCCGAGGCCGGTATTCGCATCGGCACGCTCAGCGACGCGCTCGCGGCCGGATTCGTCGGGGCGGCCGTCGATCTGCCGCCGAGTTCGTGGGGGTCGGGCAAGGACTGGCAGGTCTGGTCCGGACCGCAGGTGGCCGATCTGGTGGCGCTGAACACCGAGGTGGTCGACACCGCGCTCGCCTGCGTCGACAAGGCACTGTCCCCCACCGATGCCGCACCGACCCGCGACCCGGTCGCCGATCAGATCTTGCGGGAGACGCTGTTGACGGTCTCCAGCGACTGGCCGTTTATGGTCAGCAAGGATTCGGCGGCCGATTACGCCCGCTACCGCGCCCACCTGCACGCCCATGCCACCCGTGAGATCGCCAACGCGCTCGCCGGCGGACATCGCACGGCCGCGGTGCGACTGGCGGAAAACTGGAACCGGGCCGACGGACTGTTCGGCGCACTGGACGCCAGGCGACTTCCGCGATGAGCACCCCCGCCCCCACCCACGCCCACGCCCGCTCCCACTCCCCGCGCCACGAGCGTGCGTGTCGGCGCACTGACACGCCGCTACGGCGCGCATTGTGCGCACGCTCGCACCAGGTGAGCGCATGAAAATCCTGATGGTGTCGTGGGAGTACCCGCCGGTGATCATCGGCGGACTCGGCCGGCACGTCTATCAACTGGCCACCGCACTGGCCGCCGATGGCCACGACGTGGTGGTGCTGTCTCGCCAGCACGCCGGCACCGATCCCGCCAGCGCCCCCACCACCGACGAACTGCGCGACGGCGTTCGCGTCATCGCGGCGGCCCACGACCCTCACGAGTTCGACTTCGGCACCGACATGATGGCCTGGACGCTGGCGATGGGCCACGCAATGATTCGGGCCGGGCTGGGTCTGCGCGGCAACTGGGTACCCGACGTGGTGCACGCCCACGACTGGCTGGTGGCCCATCCCGCCGTCGCACTGGCCGAATTCTTTGACGTGCCTATGGTTTCCACCATTCACGCAACCGAGGCCGGCCGACATTCCGGCTGGGTGTCGGGGCCGATCAGCCGACAGGTGCACGCCGTGGAATCCTGGCTGGCCCGCGAATCCGATGCGCTGATCGCCTGCTCGACGTCGATGTCCGACGAAGTCACCGAATTGTTCGGCCCCGGACTCGCCGAGATCTCGGTCATTCCCAACGGCATCGATTCGGGCCGTTGGCCGTTCGCGCAGCGTCGTCCCCATGACGGCCCGCCAGAACTTCTCTACTTCGGCCGACTGGAGTATGAAAAGGGTGTCCACGAGGCGATCGCCGCGTTGCCGCGGATTCGCCGCGCCCACCCGGGCACAACCCTGACTATTGCCGGCGATGGCACCCAGGAGCGCTGGCTGGTCGAGGTCGCCCGGAAGCACAAGGTGCTCAAGGCTGTTCGCTTCGCCGGCCGGGCCGACCATGACGGACTGCTGCGACTGCTTCATCGCGCGGATCTGGCCGTGCTGCCGAGCCACTATGAGCCGTTCGGCATCGTCGCACTGGAGGCCGCATCTGCCGGCATCCCCTTGGTGACCTCCAATGTCGGCGGGCTCGGCGAGGCGGTGATCGACGGCGAGACCGGGCTATCGGTTCCGCCGCGCGACGTCGCCGCCCTGGCCGCGGCGGTGTGCGCGGCCCTCGACGATCCCGCCGGTGCCCAACGCCGAGCACGTGCCGCACGCGAACGGCTCACGTCGGACTTCGACTGGCACACCGTGGCAGGGCGGACCGCTCAGGTGTATCTGGCCGCCAAACGCCGCGAGCGCGAGGCACTGGCCCGGCGGCCCATCGTCGAGCACGCCCTACCGGAGCGCTGAGTCCCCCGCAGAGCCACTTCCCCCCTCGCCGAGAGTGGCTCCAGCGCGACGTTCAGCGCCGAGCGTGGCTCCAGCGCGACGTTCAGCGAGGGCTACTTGGCGGCCTTCTTGCGCTCGATGTCAGCGAGGTGGGCGGCCAGTTCGGCCCGTTGGGCGGCGGAGGTTTCCCACGCCAGCTTGCGGTTCTTGACCACCTTGGCCGGCGACCCCACGGCGATCGAGAAGTCCGGGATGTCGCCCTTGACCACCGCGTGCGCACCGAGCACACAGCCGCGACCGATGATGGTGCCGCGCAGGATGGTGACCTTGGTGGCAATCCAGGTGTCCGGTCCGATGCGGACCGGGCTTTTGACGATGCCCTGGTCCTTGATCGGCAATTCGATGTTGTCCATCTTGTGGTCGAAATCGCAGACGTAGCACCAGTCGGCCATCAATGCCGACTCGCCGAACTCGATGTCGATGTAGCAGTTGATGACGTTGTCGCGGCCGAACACCACCTTGTCGCCGAGACGCAACGAGCCCTCATGGGCCCGGATGGTGTTCTTGTCACCGATGTGCACCCACCGGCCGATCTCCAATTGGGCCAACTCCGGTGTGGCGTGGATCTCGACGTTCTTGCCGAGGAACACCATGCCGCGGGTGATGACGTGCGGGTTGGCCAGCTTGAACTTGAGCAACCGGAAGTAGCGCACCAGGTACCACGGCGTGTAGGCGCGGTTGGCGATCACCCACTTCAGCGAAGCCCGGGTCAGGAATCGGGCTTGTCGCGGGTCGCGCAGCCGCGATCCCCGCCAACGTTTGTGGATCGGCGCGCCCCACATGCTCGTCATGGCGGTCGAGCCTAACGGTTAGTCTCGCCTGGATGGTAAGGACACCGGTGCTACGACGGATGCTCGCGTTGACGTCGGTGACGGCGTTGGTCGCCGCATGTGGCACCACCGACTCCTGGGTGGAATCCATCGCAGCCCGTGGCTGGCCAGCCCAATACGCCACCGCCGAGAACAGCAGCCACACCCCGATCGCCGGCGCGGCGGCACTGGCCCCGCAATGGACCCGCGCGGTCAAGGGCGAACTGGGCGCTGCGGCAGCCCTGGGCGGGAACTATCTGGCCGTGAACGGACAGACCGCGGACGGTTGCTCGCTGATGGTGTGGGAGAACAACAACAACGGTCGGCAGCGCTGGTGCACCCGCATGGTGCTCGGCGGCGGTTTTTCCAGCGCACTCTTCGACGGCTTCGACAATCTCTACATCGGGCAGCCCGGGCTGATGATCTCCTACCCACCGACCCAGTGGGTGCGCTGGCGTACCAACGTGATCGGAATGCCCACCACCGCAAGGTTTCTCGCCGCGGGCCAGCTATTGGTGGTGACTCACCTGGGCCAGGTGTTGATCTTTGACTCCCACCGCGGCACCGTCGTGGGCACGCCGCTGGATCTGGTCGAGGGAATCGATCCCACCGACGCCGCCCGGGGACTGGGCGATTGTCAGCAGTCGCTGCCCGGTTGTCCGATCCCGTCAGCGCCGGCCTTCTCCCCGGCTACCCGAATCGCCGTCGTCGGGGTGTGGCAGCCGGGTGCACCGGCATCGGTACTGACCGCACTGCGGTATCAGCCCGGACAGTCCGCCCTGCTGTCTCGTGAGTGGACCAGCGACGCGGTCAGCGCCGGCGTGCTGGGTAGTCCGGTGATCTCCGAGGATGGCGAAACCGTCTACGTCAACGGCCGTGACCGCCGACTCTGGGCTCTCAGGAGCGCCGATGGAACCGCGAAATGGTCGGTCCCGCTGGGGTTCCTTTCCCAGACCCCGCCCACGGTGGCCCCCGACGGGCTCATCATCGCCGGTGGCGGACCCGACACCAGGTTGGTGGGCCTGCGCGATGCCGGCGACCGTGCCGAGGTCCGTTGGCGACGTGACGACGTCACCCCGCTGACCACGTCAAGTCAGGCCGGCGGCGTGGCCTACGCGGTCGCGGCGGATTCCCCGGGACAGTCACTGCTGGTCTTCGATCCCGCCGACGGACGCACCCTGAACAGCTACCCGCTTCCCGACGCCGCCGGTTACCCGGTCGGGGTGTCGGT
>SYAA01000175.1 GCA_005789055.1 Actinomycetota bacterium | reverse complement strand
TGGTGAACGCGCCACAGTTCGGTCCGGGGGATCGGCACAAGTCCAGTGCTGGCGAGGGCTTGAAGCATGCGGGCAGAAAGCTACCCGGGATGTTAACAGGCGCCAAGTGGATGATACACGGACCGTAGAAATACAAGTTCGCTGACAAAGACAATTCGCTGATTGGCACTTCAATGCCGCTCTTCCAATTCAAGTGCCCGCAATGCCAGAAGCCGACGCTGCTTGGCGGTGACGGTTGTTGTGTCAACACACTCGGCAACACGGGCACGACTTGCGGATATGAACTGCCGCTGTACTTTGTTGATGCAAATCACAAACTTCGGTCCAAAATCACAAAGCACACGAACCCACCGCCGCCATCGGCCAACACAGATTGGTCGTGGGTTGACACGTCCGGCAATTACTACGCGCACCGTATGCACGTTATCGAGAGCGGTTGCGTCCAATTGAATCTAAAAGAAAATCACCTGTTTCTGTGGTCTACGCCGTCAGGTGCTACGCCAATTGCAAATCTATACTACGGGTCTGCCGGAACTGTGGCCGGAGCGTCCGGCGTTTATATGCCGCTGAATTCACAGTTGCAGAATCTTCATCATTTCTATTCAAATCACGAACCATATTTCATTCACATCGCCGATGGCGAACAACTGACGATCGAGCAACCCGACAACTCACGGCCAAATGAGTATCGTGTCTGCGACAATGGCCGGCTAATTTATTCATACAATTCCGTAACGCACTGGGGCCAACGATACTCGTAGTCAGCGAACAAGGCGGTCAACCCGAGCGGCGGTTCGGGCGGATTCTGAAATCGAAGTCACTTGGCCGCCGCCGGGTTACCTTGGTCGTTCTGGCGAGCCCATGACCGTCCTCGGGTGATTGATGAATCCAACCGGTTACCTCGAAACAACGATCATTGGCTACCTCGCGATGCAGCCAAGCGGCGTTCTAAGGGTCGCTGCCAACCAGCAGACAACGCACGAATGGTGGACCGGGCATCGCCACCGTTTTTCCGTATATATCTCGCGTTTCGTGGTCAGCGAATGCGCGGCGGGTGATTCGGTCGCCGCGGCTAATCGCCTGCGTGTATTAGCCGAACTGCCGCTGTTGGAGGTCACGACGGACGCGGAATCACTGGCCGCGGCGTTGCTTGAAGAGGTGCCGCTGCCCCCAAAGGCCTGCTCAACTTTTTCGTTGGGGGGCAGCGACCGACCGATGACACCCAACGAACTTGCCGGAACATGGTGATGATGAGAATCCAGGGCGAGCGGCAAGAGGCGACTATCGAGCGCCGTGCACCAGCCTCGACGTGTCCGATCGCTGGCTCGGTACCGCGGAAGTCCATCTACGCAGCCTTGATGATCGTCGTGGCCTTGATGGGATCACAAATTGCAATGGCCCAGTCAGTCGACGGCTCCTCCGGTGCCGTCGCGCCTGATTCCTTTGTGCTCGGCCCGCCAAAGGGTGGTGGACCGGTGGCGATCCAGGCCAGCTTCGAGCTGCATGACATCAACCTCATCAACGATGAGGACCAGGTCTTCGAGTTCACGGGCATAGCCGTGCTGAGGTGGCGCGACCCGCGGCAGGCTTTCGATCCCGCCCACGCTGGTGTCGACGAAAAGGTGTTCCAGGGGAACTACCACTTTGACGAGCTATCGCCGGGCTGGTTTCCGCAGGTGGTGCTAGTCAATGAAGCCGAACCCCTCGAATCGAGCGGAGTCGTGCTGCGCCTGCAGTCGGACGGCACGTCGACGCTGACGATGATGCTGAACGCTGCCGCGAAAGTCGATCTCGATCTGAGACGCTTTCCATTTGATCGCCATCGGGTCGAGGTGCTTTTCGAGGTGCTGGGGTTTGATGCAAGCGAGGTCGTGATGCAGGTCGCTGAGGACCATGCAACCCTCTCGACCGACCATATTCGCGTGCCGCAGTGGTCGGTCGAAGGGGCAACGTTGTCAACGCGCGAGCGACAGGCGTCGTCCGCCGGACATCGTGGCGTGGCATCTTCGCTCGTCCTCGCCGTCGATGTGGATCGACAGTCGTGGTAGGTGAGGAGACTGATAGTCGCCCCCCTCGTCTTGATTGTCCTGCTGTCTTTCTCGGTGTTCTGGATGGATCGATCATCGCTTGGCGATAGGATCAGCGTGTCGTTCATCGGGATTCTGACCGCCGTGGCGTACCAGACCGTGATGAGCGACAACCTTCCGCGAATTGCGTACGTAACGCTGATGCACGGGTTCCTGAATCTCAGCTTCATGACGATGTGCGCAACCGTGATGATCAATCTGGTAGTCGGCGCGCTCGACAGGAAAGGAATGCAAGCAGCAGGAGACCGGCTCGATCGGCGGTGTCGATGGATGTTTCCGATCACCTACTTCGGGCTGTTGTGGTTGATGATTGCTGTGTCGTTTACGTTGTACGAATAGCGGGCGCCAGCGCGAGGCAACCAATCCTCTGGTGGTTGGGCATTGTGGACGCGAGCACGGCCGCCCAACCATGCGATGCAGCGGCGGCGTCAGCAGCCCGTGGCCAAAGTCCATCCGTGGCCTTTGGCCACTCGAAAACCGCAGGATGGGGCCACCGGGTGGCCTGGCGCACGCCGGTCGCGATACTGGCGTCATGAGCAGCGCCGCCCCCGATCCCGTCGCCATCCCTCCGCTCGTGCGCCGGCTGCTCTCGGCCGACGCCTATCCGCACCCGGTCCACGGCATCCACCTCGTCGAGACCCACATCTCGTGGGTCTTCCTCACCGGCACCCACGTCTACAAGGTGAAGAAGCCGGTCGATCTCGGCTTCCTCGACTTCACCTCGCTCGAGCGCCGGCGCACGTTCTGCGACGAGGAGGTGCGCCTCAACAGGCGGTTCGCCCCGCAGCTCTACGTCGATGCCGTGCCGATCACCGGCCGCGCCGAGACCGCGCGCGTCGGGGGAGTCGGGGAGCCGATCGAATGGGCGGTGCGCCTCGTGCAGTTCGAGGAACGTGACCGCCTCGATCACGTGCTCGACCGTGGTGGGCTGACCGTCGACGACTGCCTCACCCTCGCGGCCGACATCGCCGCCGTCCACGCGTCGCTCCCGCCGGCGGCGGAATCCACCCCATGGGGCATGGCCGAGACGTTCCGCAGGATCGTCCACCTCAACCTCGACCAGCTCCGTCAGCATCGCCCCGACCTCGCGGGCCGGGCGGCGGCGCTCTCGGCGTGGGTCGACCGTCAGCTGGCGAGCCACGCGTCCGATCTGGTCGGGCGGCGCGCGGGGGGCAGGATCCGGGAATGCCATGGCGACCTTCACCTCGGGAATCTCGTCCGCCACGGTGACAGGATCGTGGCCTTCGACGGGATCGAGTTCAACGAATCGCTGCGCTGGATCGACGTCGCCAACGACATCGCCTTCCTGGCGATGGACCTGCACGCCCGTGGGCGCGGCGATCTCGCGGCGACCGTCGTCAGTGCCTGGGTCGAGGCGGCCGACGACCACGCGTCCCTCCGTCTGATGCCGATCTACCTCGTCTACCGGGCGATCGTCCGCGCCGCCGTGGCGGCGATCCGCGCCGCGCAGGCCGCCGGCGATGGCGGGCGGGGAATCTGCGATGGCGAGTGCGAGCGGTATCTGCTGCTCGCCGAACGGTTGGCCGCACCGCGCCGGCCACTCCTGCTGGCGACGTGCGGCATTTCCGGCAGTGGGAAGTCGACCCTCGCCGCCGCGGTCGTGGGCGTCACCGGCGGCATCCGGCTCCGCAGCGACGTGGAGCGAAAACGCCTCGCCGGCATGACGGCGGTCGCGCGGCCCGCCGACGCCGCCGGCACGGCTGCCGTCTACTCGGAGGAGATGTCGCGACGCACCTACCGGCGGCTGGCCGACCTGGCGCGCACGATCCTCCAGGCCGGATGGAGCGTCGTCGTCGATGCAGCCTGCCTGCAGCGGTGGCAGCGGACCCTCCTCGCGGAGTCGGCGGTGGCCGCGGGAGCCGATCTGGCCTGGCTCGAACTCGATGTGCCGGCCGCGGTGGCG
>SYAA01000019.1 GCA_005789055.1 Actinomycetota bacterium | reverse complement strand
TCGTCGACGAGGGTGCGGACGGTGCGGCGGGTGGGCAACCGGTTTTGGATCACCGTGCGGTAGATCAGGTAGCCCGGCAGCAGATCCCACAGTTCGCTGTTGGCCGCGTCGGCGCCGATCTCGCCGCGGTCCACGGCCCGCTTGACCACCTGTTTCATCATCGCCCTGCGCTGATCGAACAACTGCTCCTGCATGGCGTCGTTGAGTTCCGGATTACGCGAGACCTCCCCGAGGACCGCCCGCATGGTCGCGGAATGCTCCTTGGCCTGCGCGCACACGGTGTCACCGATGGCGATGAGATCCTCGCGCAGGGTGCCGGTGTCGGGCGGCACGGCGTCCTGACTGACGCCCTCGATGAACGCGGCCAGGACCAGTTCGGCCTTGGTGGGCCAGCGCCGGTACATGGTGGCCTTGCTGGCCCGCCCTGCTGAGGCGACCTCGTCCAGGGTCAACCGCTCGTAGCCGTGTTCCTGCAGCAGACGCAACGTGACAGCCAACAGTTCACGCTCTCTGGCCGACCACGTCACGAGCGTCATGCTAACGCTGCGGCGCAGGCACCACGTTTCCGAGCATCAGCTGACCGGCGACGATCAGGCTGGCGAAGGCGAAGATCAAGGCCGAGGCAACCCAGGCCAGTGCCTGGCCGGTCTGGCCGTAGAGCCCGGGTAGGAAGCCGATCGCCAGGCCGTCGAAGGTCATCGCCCCGGCCGCACCCCAGATGAACGTCTCCCGCTGATCCAGATGACGCCACCGGGCGATCGCCTGCAAAAACCACACCGTCGGCGGCGCGGCGAGTGCGACCGCGATGTAGGTCACTACCCGCCACCGCGTCTCGAGCACCACCCAGGCCGGCAGCAGGCTGATCAGGATCGCAAAACCCAGCGCGACGAGCGCGCCCACCACCAAACCTGTTACCGCTGCGCCGCTGTTACGTTCGTCCATTGCCCCGGCCTCCCATATTTTGTAGTGACTACTACAAACAGGGTAAGTGAAGTCCTGACTACAATCAAGGCGTGGGCTACAAACACTCTAGGGACGATCTGCTGACCGCAGCCACCCGACTGGCTACAACCTCGGGCATCGGATCGCTCACCTTCGATTCCGTCGGCGCGAGCCTCGGTATCAGCGATCGGACCGTCGTCTACTACTTCCCCACCAAGGCCGACATGATCACCGCGGTGGTCGGCGCCCTCGGCGAACAACTGCAAACCGCGCTGGCGAACGCCTTCGGCGAGACCGCTCGGCCGGTACGGGACCTGCAGCGCCTGGCCTGGCCGGCGCTCGCCTCACCGGCCAGCGACCCGATCTTCGCGGTGTACTTCGAGATCGTCGGACTGGCCAGCGCGCGCCGCGAACCGTACGCATCCCTGGCGCCGCTGCTGATCGGTGGATGGGTGGACTGGCTCGAGTCGCGGATCGCCGCACCCACCACTGCCGCGCGCCGCCGGCAGGCGCTGGCAGCGGTGGCCGTGCTGGACGGACTGCTGCTGGTGCGCAGGATGTCGGGGGCACGCGCGGCCAACACGGCGGCCCGGGAACTCGGCATCGCCTGAGCGATTAGCCGCGCGCGCTCACCAACGCCAGCACGTCGGCGCCGAACTGTTCAAGCTTGCGGGCGCCGATACCCGGGATGGCCACCAGGGCGGCGTCATCCCCCGGTAGCGATTCGGCGATCGCGATCAACGTGTTGTCGGTGAACACCACGTAGGCCGGCACGTTGAGTTCCTTGGAGATTTTGAGCCGCCACTCTTTGAGTTGGGCCAGCAGCTCGTCGTCGATGTCCACCGAGCAGGTCTCGCAGCGGCGCAACATGATCGCCGGGGCGGCGGTGAGCACGGCGTTGCACACCCGGCAGCGCGGGGTGGCTCCGCGCTGGCGGCGTGGCTTGCTCGGCTCGGGTTGGGCCTGGGTCTGCGGGGCGATACCGACCAGGAAGCGTGACGGACGTCGGCTCTGACGGCCGCCGGCGTTGCGGGCCAGCGCCCAGCTGAGCTCGAGATGCATTCTGGCGCGGGTGATTCCGACGTAGAACAGACGGCGTTCCTCTTCAACGGCTTCAGAGTCCGGGCCGTGCGCCAAGGCGTGGCTGATCGGCAGGGTGTTATCGGCCAGGCCGACCAGGAACACCGCATCCCACTCCAAGCCCTTCGCGGCGTGCAGCGAGGCCAGCGTCACACCCTGCACCACCGGTGGGTGCCGGGCATCGGCGCGCAGCTTCAACTCCGCCACCAGAGCGGACAATTCGAGATCCGGGCGGGCGGCGACCTCGTCGTCGACCAGTTCGGCCAGCGAAGTCAGCGCCTCCCAACGCTCACGGGCCTTGGCGCCGGCGGGCGCCTGGGCGGTGAGGCCGAGGGGTTCGAGCAGTCCGCGGACCAGGTGCGGCAGTTCCCCGTCCGCGCCCCGGTCGGCGGCGCGCTGCAGCGCCACCAGTGACTGTCGGATCTCCTGGCGGGAGAAGAAGCCCTCGCCACCGCGTACCTGGAACGCGATGCCGGCGGCGGTGAGTGCCTCCTCGTAGACCTCGGACTGGGCGTTGATGCGGTAGAGCACCGCGATCTCCGAGGCCGGCGTGCCGGCGGCGATCAGTTTTTTGATGCTGCGGGCCACCGCGGCGGCCTCGGCGGCCTCATCGGGGTGCTCGGAGAACGTTGGTTCTGGGCCTCCCGGGCGCTGGCCCACCAACTGCAGCTTGCTGCCGGCCATCCGACCGCGGGCGGCGGCGATCACTCGGTTGGCCAATGACACCACCTGCGGGGTGGAGCGGTAGTCACGTTCCAGGCGCACCACGGCGGCGTCGGGAAAGCGACGGGAGAAGTCCAGCAGGTAGCGCGGGGAGGCCCCGGTGAACGAGTAAATGGTCTGGTTGGCATCGCCGACGACGGTGAGATCGTCGCGATCGCCAAGCCACGCGTCGAGCACCCGTTGCTGCAACGGGGTGACGTCCTGATATTCGTCGACGACGAAACAGCGGTAGCGGTCCCGGAACTCACCGGCCACCGCGGCGTCGTTCTCGATGGCGGCGGCGGTGTGCAGCAGTAGGTCATCGAAGTCCAGCAGGGTCCGGCCGTCGCGGTCGGCCTTGAGGGTTTCATAGCCGGAGTAGATGGCGGCCACCTTCTCGGCGTCGAGCGGGATGTCGCGGCCGATCTGCGCCACCGAGGCGGCGTAGCCCTCCGGGGTGATCAACGACGCCTTGGCCCACTCGATCTCACCGGCGAGGTCCCGGACATCGTCGGTGCTGACCTGCACGCGGGCCCGGTTCGCGGCCTGGGCCACCACGGCGAACTTGCGGTCCAGCAGTTCCCAGGCGGTGGAGCCGACCACCCGCGGCCAGAAGTACTGCAGCTGCCGCCGCGCCGCGGCGTGAAAGGTGAGCGCCTGCACCGACGCCACCGAGCCCACGGCGTCGGCCGTGCCGGCGTCCATGGCGCGCAGCCGGCTGCGCATCTCCCCGGCCGCCCGCGAGGTGAACGTCACGGCCAGCACCTGCCCGGCGGCGACGTGCCCGTCGGCGACCAGGTGGGCGATGCGGTGGGTGATGGTGCGGGTCTTGCCGGTACCCGCGCCGGCCAGCACGCACAGCGGACCCCGCGGGGCCAGCACGGCCTCGCGCTGTTCGTCGTCGAGGCCGACCAGGTGGTCGGCGGCTACCGGCATGGCGTCCATCTTGGCAGCCGGCACCGACGCCACGGGCTTGTGCGCCCGCGCGTCTGGGTTAAGTTGGTCTCCTTATGACTGATTCCCAGCTCACGATGTACAGCACGGTGTGGTGCGGCTACTGCAAGCGCCTCAAGATCGCCATGAAATCGGCCGGTATCTCCTTTACCGAGGTCGACATCGAGCATGATCCGGCCGCCGCGGAGTACGTGATGGGCGTCAACGGCGGAAACCAGACGGTGCCCACGGTGGAGTTCGCCGACGGCACCGCGATGACCAACCCGTCGATCGCAGAGATCAAGGCCAAGCTCGGGGTTTAGTGACGCATGTCGGGAAGTCGGTCGCCAGGCGTCAACAACACCTTCTGAGTGGGACCGAACGTGGCAGCAGGCGGCCTTAGCAGATTTGCGGCCGCCTCTTAGCGACACGACCCGGGCGAATCCGCGCGCACTTCCCGCGACGACACCCTCGCGGACCGCGCGCAGCTCCTAATCGCGGGAACGACCCGCGCGGCCCCTTGTTGCGCGACCGCCCCGCCCGGCCTGCTCTGGCGTGGCCTCGCCGCGGAGAAAGCGGACCCGTTGGATGATGCGATGCTCGGTTCCCCGTGGCATCTCGCCCGCGCGATAGCGGCCACGACCGATTCGGCGGACCCTGCCGAGGCGCCTTTCCCAGCGCAGCGCATCCGACACCGTTTTGGACGCCCGGCCGTCGACGGTGAAGCCCCACTGCCGCAGGGCGACGATCAATTCATCGACGGTGGACGGTCCGCAGAGTTGGAGCAGTCGGGTGAGGGTGTAGCGCAAGTTGGTGCCGCGCAACGTCTTAGGGCACACGTCACTCTGGGTCGTAACGTCAATCTGGGTCATAACGTCAATCTGGGTCATAACGTCAATCTGGGTCATAACGATCAACGTCCTCACCCGCTTCTGACATCACCCTGCCCCTGACGCACCTCGGCTTCACCCGAGTGGCCCATGTCGCTAAGAGGCGGACGCAACTATCAGCGGCCCACAGAGGTGCTGAAGGTGCTGGAAGTGCTGGGGGTGCTGG
>SYAA01000174.1 GCA_005789055.1 Actinomycetota bacterium | reverse complement strand
GGTTCATCGCCGTCCATCAGCACCCCGAACCGGCGTCGCTGCTGGCGGTAGAAGTCCTCCAGCCGGAAACGTTTGCGGTCGCCGGCCCACTCGCGGAACTCCGCTCGCGGCAGCGCAAACGTGGGCGTTGGCAGCACGTCGGCCACCACGCCGTCGCGCCGCAACCGCGCCACGAACCCCTCGGCGGCATGGGAGGTGGGCTCACACACCAGCACCGGGCGGCCGTAACTGCGCAATGCCTCGGTGTAGGTATCGGCGCGGATCAGGGTGGCCCGGTCGCCGAGATCGGCCTCGGCGTGCCGCAGGGCCGACAGCACCAGGTGCAGCTTCTGGCGGTGCGACCGGCGCCGGCCCAGCGCCGAAGTCGATTCGATCAGCAGTACGTCGCGGCGCGCGTGCTCACCGCCGTAGATCCGGGGACTGAGTTGATCGGCGAACAGCCATAGCGGCGTGTCGTCGGAAGTCATCGCGCCGATGCTACGTCGCCGGCGCTGACGGCACCTGCGCTAGTATCCGGCCGTGGCCAGAGTTCCCGGGTTACGCGGTCCGCGCGGGCTGGGCTTTCAGTCCAAGCTGCTGGTGATGCTGCTGGCGGTCAGTGTCCTATCGGTGCTCATCGCCGGCGCCATCGGTTACCTGTCGGGCACCTCGTCGCTGCGCGAAGCCGAGTACCAGCGGCTGACCCAACTGCGCGAATCACGCGCACGGGAGATCACCGGCTTCTACGAGAACATCGTCGACACCGCCGCGATCCTCACGCACAGTTCCTCCACGATCGACGCCGTCCGGGAGTTCACCCCGGCCTTTGCCGCACTGCAGAAAACCCCGTTGCCGCCGGGAGCGGAGAAGGCCGTGGCTACCTACTACGCGGACGTGTTCGGACCTGCGCTGGCCAAGGGCACCGGCGGCGAGGTCGACCCGGAGTTGTTCGCTCCGACGTCGAACGCGCAGACCTATCTGCAGCACGCGTACACGGTGCCGGCCGACGGGGATTTCGTCGCCGCGGCGAAGGTCGCCTCGGCCGGCGATTCCAGCGAATGGACCAAGCTCAACGCCCGCTATCAAGAGTTCTTCGCTGACTTCGTCACCCGGTTCGGTTTCGACGACGTGATGTTGCTCGACACCGACGGCAACGTCATCTACACCGTCGTCAAAGGTGTCGACCTGGGTGCCAACGTCCGAGATGGTCCCTACGAGACGACAAAGTTCGCCGAGGCCTACCGGGAAGCGATGCAGGCGAGTTCCGTTGACGAGGTGATTCTCACGGACTTCGAGCACTACGCGCCGGCCTACGGCGTGCCCACGCCCTGGGTCGTGACGCCCGTCGGCGATGGCGGCGGCATCTATGGGGCGTTAGCCATGCAGTTGCGGCCCAAGGAGATCAACGCGGTGATGACCGGGGACAGCGGTTGGGAGGCCGACGGACTCGGCCGCACCGGCGAGACTTACCTGGCCGGGCCGGACAAGCTGATGCGTTCGATCTCTCGGGACTTGATGGCCAACCCCGACGGCTTCGTCGCCGACGTGACAGGCAACGGAACGCCGGAAGCCGTTGCCCGCCGCGAAGTCGAGACCGGCGACAGTGTGCTGCTGCAACCGGTGGATACCGTTGCCGTCGGCCGTGCGCTGGCGGGGGAGACCGGCGTCGACACGGCGCTCGACTACGTCGGCGCAGAGTCGCTGGTTGCTTACGCCCCGTTGAACATCCCGGGCCTTGACTGGGCGATCGTCGCTGCGATCCGCAAGTCCGAGGCGCTGGCTCCCGTCAACCGATTCGCCCGCAACCTCGCCCTGTCCACCGCGGCAATCGTGCTGGTCGTGTGCCTGCTGGCGTTGCTGTTCAGCCGGATCCTGACGCGCCCCGTCGTGCGATTGGCCGACGCGGTGCGCCGGGTCAGTGGCGGGGAACTCGGAGTCAGCGTGCCGGTGACCGCCCGCGACGAGTTCGGCGAGTTGGGTGTGGCGTTCAACGATATGAGCGCCAGCCTGCAGACCAAACAGCAACTCATCGACGAACAGCGCCGGGAGAATGAGGAGCTGCTGTCGTCCCTGATGCCCGAGACCGAGGCCCGCCGGTATCGCGACGGCGAGGAGAACATCAGCACCGAATACCGGGACGTCTCGGTGGTCTACGCGCAGCTGCTGGGGTTTGACGACTTCGCCCGCTCGCTGCCGGCCGGGGAGTCCGTCACCACCCTCAACGCTCTGGTGGGCGCCTTCGACGGCGCGGCCGAACGGCACGGCGTCGAGCAGGTCCGCAGCATGCAGGACAACGGTCTGCTGGCCACCTGCGGTCTGGTCGTGCCGAGGGTCGACCACGCCAGTCGCACCATCGCCTTCGCCATTGAGGTCACCGAGATTTTGGACAGTTTCAACGACCAGAACGGCGCCGCGCTGACCGTGCGGATCGGCATCGACAGCGGACCGGTGACCAGTGGGCTGGTGGGCCAGCGCTCCACCATCTACGCGCTGTGGGGTGAAGCGGTCGATCTCGCGCACCGGGTTCACTCAGCCGTCGGCTCGGCGGGGATCTTCGTCAGCGAGCGGGTCCGCGACGCTGTCATTGGCATCTATCCGCTCTCCGATGCCGGCACCATCACCGGTGTCGCGGGCCCGGAGAAGGTCTGGCGCCTTGACGCCGGGTCGGCGTAGCCACTGTGAGCGCGCTGATCGACCAGCCCTGGTTCTGGCCGGCGATTGTGGTCATCGTCGGTCTGCCCATCGCGTTAATGGTCCTGCACGAACTGCACAGCACGCTGGCCCGTCGCAACAGTGCCTACGCCAAACCCGTTGGGCTGCTGCGTAACTGGATTCTCCCGGCTGGCGCGCTCTATCTGCTCTTCAGGCAACTCGAGGCCGCCGACGCCGATCCGACCTGGTCGAAGATCGCCGCGTCGCTGTTCGGATTCCTGGTCATGCTGCTGCTGCTCTCCGGCGTCAACGCCGCACTCTTCGGCGAGGCCCGCAGCGGCAGCTGGCGACAACGGCTGCCCGGCATCTTCGTCGACCTGGGCCGGTTGATCCTGATCGTTCTCGGCATCGGTTTGCTGCTGTCCTGGGTGTGGGGCGCCAACATCGGCGGACTTGTCACCGCGGTGGGCGTCACCTCCATCGTGATCGGCCTGGCCGTCCAGAGCGCGGTGGGCCCGGTGATCTCCGGCCTGCTGCTGCTCTTCGAGCAGCCGTTCCGGATTGGTGACTGGCTGGACACCGAGTTCGGCAAGGGCCGGGTGGCCGAGGTCAACTGGCGCGCGGTGCACATCGATACCGACAACGGACTCCGGGTCATCCCCAACGCCGCGTTGGCCGATGGCGCTTTTGTGAACCTCAGCCGAACCACCGCGCCGTACTTCAAGGCGATGGCCACCCTGACCTTCGCCGCTGACGACCCACCCGGCGAGGTCAGGGAAACCCTGCTCGGAGTCGCCGAGGCGTTACCGGCCAGGCTGGCCGGCATTGC
>SYAA01000173.1 GCA_005789055.1 Actinomycetota bacterium | reverse complement strand
TCGGTGAACCGATCGCCGCCAACCGGATCCATCACGATGTCGACGCCCCTGCCGCCGGTGAGTTCGGCCACCGCGTCCTTAAATCCGTCGGCCAGTACCACGTCGGTGGCGCCGGCCGCACGCGCGACGTCCTTCTTCTCCTCGGTGCTGACCACCGCGATCACCCGGCTCGCCCCGAGCGCCGGAGCGATCCGCAGGGTGGAGGTTCCGATGCCGCCGGCGGCACCGTGCACCAGCACGGTCTCCCCCTCGGCGAGGCGGGCCCGCACGGTGAGTGCGAAAAACACCGTCAGATCGTTGAACAACAGTCCGGCGCCGGCCTCGAAGCTGACGTCATCGGGCAGCGGGAACACCCGGTCGGGGCTCAGTACGGCGGTCTCGGCCATGGCTCCGCCGATCATCGTCAAGCCCAGCACGCGGTCGCCGGTCTTCACGGGTGCGCCCTGCGGTGCCGAGCGCACCACGCCGGCCAACTCGGCGCCGAGGGTAAACGGCAGTTCCGGACGGTACTGATAGAGCCCGCGAGTCAGCAGCGCGTCCGGAAACGCCACGCCGGCCGCGTGAACGTCGACGACGATGCCGCCGTCGTCGGCAATCGGTTCGTCGACCTCGACCAATTCCAGAGACTCCGGGCCGCCGAGCGCGGTGACCCTGATCGCACGCATCAGGGCAGGTCGATCGACAGCAACGTCACCTGCAGCTCACCGCGGGACGTTTGATAGGTGATCCGGTCGCCGGACTTGTGTCCGAACAACGCCAAGCCCAGCGGGCTGTCCGCAGTCAGCGTGGTGTCCTCGGCGCCGGCCGGAGTCTGTTCGATGTAGTTCACCACCCGCATCCGGACGTCGTCGTCGTCATCGGGGAATCGCAGCGTGACCAGAGTGCCGTTGGGCAGTTGGCCCTCGACATCGGCGTTGCCGCCGGCCAGGATCCAACTCAATCGGCCAATTTGTTCCTCGATCCCGGCGAGGTCCTCCCCACGCTGCAGCGCATCGGCGGCGTCACCGCGATCCCCGACGCTCTCCGGGTCTTCGGCGCGTTCGGCACGCATCTGATCGCGCCGCCGGCGCAGTTCGGCCAGTTCCGTTTCGAGGCGAGCGTGTTCCTGCCCGGCGAAGCTGGCTGTTCCATCCTCTGGGGTCATGAACGTCCATCCTCTTGGGTCATAAACGTCAAAGTACCGCCATGCCACACTGACGGCCATGCCAGCCCTCGCCGGGATCATCGTGGTAGTCACGCTCGCGGCGATCGTCAGCGGCCGGGTGCCGGCCGTGCTGGCGCTGGTGTGCGCCCTGGTGCTGGCCGGACTCATCGGGATCGCGACGCCCGCAGAGTTGTTCGCCGGGCTGAGCAACGGCGGCGTCATCACGATCGCGGCGATGCTGGTGATCGCCAAGGGTGTCTTCTATACCGGCGTGGTCTCCCGGGTGACGTTCCGGCTGCTGTCCGGGGTGACGTCGATCCGGCGGGCACTGGCGCGGCTGATACCACCGGTCGGGGTGATGTCAGCGCTGATCAACACCACCCCGATCATGGCGATGCTCGTTCCGGCCACCAAGGAACTCGAGCAGACCAACGGCGTCCCGGCCCGCGCGGTGCTGCTGCCGATCGCACACGCCACCACCCTGGCCGGCTCGGCCACTCTCATCGGAACGAGTTCCAATCTGCTGATCGCCGGGATCGCCAAGACCTACGGCGTCAACCTATCGATGTTCTCCTTCGTGCCGATCGCCGTACCGGTGGCCCTGGCCGGCTGGGCGGTGCTGTTGCTGACCGCGCCGCTGTTGAAGCGCGGCCATACCGAGGCGCCCCACCGGGAGTTGTCCTGGCGCGCCGAGATCCCGCTCTCGGACATCGCCAACAGCATCGGCCGAACAGCCGGCGAGCTGGGCATCGCGAACACATCGGAGTTCGAACTGATCACAGTGCGACGCGCCGGACAGAAGGTGGCCGTCGACACGCAACTTCAGGCCGGCGACGTGCTGTCCTACCGCGCCACCGAGGACGGTGTTCGAATGCTGTGGGGCAGTCCCCGTTTCGGCCTGGCCCGCCAGGATCTGTTCCTGGTGTCGGTCTCGAGCGACGAGCCGACGGCGATCCAGGAACTCCAAGAGGACGACGACATCATGGTGGTGGCCGCGGAGACCACGCGGTCGTTGCGCAAGACCGTGGCCAAGCCTGGCGACAGGTGTCTGGTGTCCGCTCCGACGGCCGATGTGTTCGCCGATCACTCGGTGGTGGGGCTGTGGCAGAAAGTGGCCGGCAAGGCACCGCAGACCGGCAAGACCGCGGCCGCCCTGGCCATCTTGCTGGCCGTCATCCTCTCGAGTTCCTTCGGGCTGGCACCGGTGGAGCTGATCGCGGTTGCCGGCGCCACCCTGATGGTGTTGACCCGGGTGCTCACACCCCGATCGGCGGCGCGTGCGCTCAACTGGAACATCCTGGCGATCATCGCGGGATCTATCGGGCTGGGCACGATTGTGGTGAAAAGTGGTCTGGGCGAAATCATTTCAACTCAGATCATCAATCTCTCCGGCGGTCAGGCGGTTCTGGTCGCGGTGGTGTTCGCAGTGGTCACCACGTTGCTCACGAATGTGGTGACCAATGCCGCAGCGGCAGCCATCCTGACCCCGGTCGCGATTGAGGTGGCCGACAGCGCGGGTCTGAACCCGGCGGTGCTGCTGATCCTGATCGGCACCTGCATCTCGCTGACCTTTCTGAACCCGATTGCGCATCAGACCAACCTGATGGTGATAGGTCCGGGCGGTTACTCAACGGCGACGTTCGTGCGCTTCGGTATTCCGGTCACGATGGTGGCGCTGGCCGTGAGCATCCTGATGGGCTGGGCTCTGCTCACCTAGCGGTATCGTCGGCTCCGTGGCAAACCGCGATCACGGCGACCCCGGCGATGCGCCGAGCATTCCGCCACCACTGGGCGAAATCGCCGATGCGACCCGGCCCACTGCCGCCGAGGAAGCGCGCACCATCGCCGCCTCCACCAACACCGGCACACTGGCGAGCCTGACATCTCGCGGCGATCCCTGGGCGTCGTTCGTGACCTACGGACTGCTCGGCGGCGCCCCGGTCCTATGCGTCTCCCACCTGGCCGAGCATGGCCGCAACCTGGCCGGCGATCCCCGCGCGAGCCTGGCGATCGTGGCACCTGACGGCGGATCCGATCCATTGGCCAGCGGCCGGATCACTCTGGCCGGGGTGGTGCAGCGCCCTGCCGACGCGGAGTTGGCGGCCGCACGCCAGGCGCACGTGGCGGCAATCGCGGCGGCGAAGTATTACATCGACTACAGCGACTTCTCGGTATGGGTGCTAAGGGTCCAACGGGTGCGCTGGGTGGGAGGCTACGGCCGGATGGACTCGGCAAGTGCCGCCGACTACGCCGCCGCGGAACCGGATCCGATCCACCCGCACGCCGCCGGAGCGATCACCCACCTCAACGATGACCACGCCGTCGGTCTGGCCGACATGGCACGCTCCCTCGGTGGCTACCCCGACGCCGAGGCCGCAGTCTGCACCGGTATCGACCGATACGGGCTCGACCTTAAGGTGCACACGCCGCGCGGCGAGGCTTACACCCGGGCCGGATTCGGTCGTGCGCTCACGTCGATCAGTGAGTTACGTTCAGCAGCAGCCGACTTGGTTCACCGAGCACGCGGCTGAGGCCCGGTCCGGGGTGTAGCGGTACGCTGCGAGTTGCTCGCCGTGAGAGGGAATCCGCACCTCCGCGCGCTGGCCGACCATGAAGTTCACCGTACTGCCGAGGGAGGCGCCGTGACCACTGCGATCGACGAGCGTGCCGCCCTCGCCCAGTCCAGCGAGGAGCAGGGCTGGCGGCGGCGCGCGAT
>SYAA01000018.1 GCA_005789055.1 Actinomycetota bacterium | reverse complement strand
CGGTGCCTCGCTGATCTCGCTCATGCGCCGAGCCAGCCGCGTCCAGTCGTCATCGCTCATCCGACCGGAGCGCATGTCGGCGAGTTTGATCTTCGCCTCCGCAGACAGCAGGCGCATCACGATCTCGGACTTGCTCATCTCAAGGGAGAACACCACGCTCGCCATGCGGTTCTTGATCGAGCAGGAGCGCAAAAAATCCAGTCCCAGCGTGGAGTTATGGGTGGGAATCATCGCACGGCTAGCTAGGTAGAGGTGGTCCTCATTGTCGACTTCGACGCAGCGCACAGGAACGCTGGAGATCGGCCGCACATCGGTGATCCCGAATTCCCGTGACGTGATGCCATTCGCGCCAACGAGTTGACGGGCACCCACCGCCGAGACAACGTCGGTTTCAATCTCCAGCATTGCCGTAGTGACGATGCCTCGCATCGTGGGCCACTGATGCTCGGCATCGGCCACGATCACCGTGCCGTCGGAGAACTCGACCTCAAAGCACGGCCGATTCAGCATCACATCGGTGGCCGCGACGACGCGGGTCGGCTTACCGTCGGCACCGATCAAATAGTCGCCGACGGAAACGTCGCCCATGGTGGTCCACCCGGTCGGTGTTGGCAGGGGCGTGTCCAACTTGAGGGCTTTCCCCATACCGGGCCTCGCCGCGATCACGATCATCTGCCCCGGGTGCAGACCGTTGGTCACCTCATCGAGTTCGGTGAAGCCTGTCGGCACACCGCGGGCGATCCCACCCTGGGAGGCAATGGCATCGATCTCGTCCATCGTCGGTTGCAGCAGTGACTCCAAGACGACGAAATCCTCGGTGGTCCGCCGTTCGGTGACGTCGTAGATCTCGGCCTGGGCGCGGTCGACGATTTCGTTGACGTCAGCGCCCTCTGCGCCGGCGTAGCCGTACTGCACCACCCGGGTGCCGGCCTCCACCAGACGGCGCAGCAGTGCCTTCTCGGCCACGATGCCCGCGTAGTAGCCGGCGTTGGCGGCGGTCGGCACCGTCTGGATCAAGGTGTGCAGATAGAGCGCTCCGCCCATCCGGCGCAGCAGTCCGCGCCGGTCGAGTTCGGCCGCGACGGTGACGGCGTCGGCGGGCTCTCCGCGCGCGTAGAGATCGAGCACCGCGTCGTAGACGTTCTGGTGCGCGGGCCGGTAGAAGTCGCCGGGCCGCAGTTTCTCCAGCACGTCGGCAATGGCGTCCTTGCTGAGCATCATCCCGCCCAGCACAGACTGCTCGGCGGCGAGATCCTGTGGAGGCTGGCGGCCATAGTCCTCGGCAGGTGCAGACGACTCAGTTGCCGACTGTCCGAGATCGTCGACGACCGCCATCGGGCTGCTCTACCTCCTCAATCACGTTCCAGAACCGACTCGAACATCGGTTCGATTCGGCGGCTCTCACCGTAGGTCGAGGCACCGACAGGTTCCTGCGACCGCCGCGACTCCCGCGGTGCCGAGGGGAACGCTAGACGTTGCTGGAGCCAGCGCAAACCCGGCCTGTGCGTCAACCTGTTAGTGGTCTGTGCATAGCTGCCGTCAACCGTGTTGGCGGTATGGGGAGAACCTGTGGATAGTTATGAATTTGTCGGCCATCAGACCACGTAAACGCAGATTAACCGGCATCGCGGACTGTGCATGGCAAGTGCTGCGGCGTGTCGGGCCAGGTTGCCGTTCCGGGCGTGTTGGATGACCGCCGACGAATGCTTGGGCAAACGGCAGGTTACGTTAGCTGTGGCAAACACACTTCCGATAGTTCGCCGGGCGAAAAGCAGAATCCCCGGCGGCGGCCGCGGTGGCCACCGCCGGGGATCCGGCACCGTCAACGGTGACTAGCTCTGACCGGCGACCTCGAGCGTGAAATGGACGTCAACCTCCGGATGCAGGTGGATGACGACACCATGACTGCCGGTTTCCTTGATATGTGCCTTGGGAAGTCGCACCGAACGCTTGTCGATGCTGGGGCCGCCGGCCTTCTTGATCGCGACGACCACATCGCTGGCGGTCACCGACCCGAAGAGCTTGCCGGCATCCCCGGCAACTTTTGCCACCAGCGATACCGGGTCCAGTGCCACGATCGCGGCCTTGAGTTCGTCGGCGTGCTCACGGTCGCGCACGGTCTTCGCTTCGCGAGACTTTCGGATCTCGTCCGCGTGCTTCTGCGCACCACGGGTTGCCACGATCGCCAGGCCGCGGGGCAACAGGAAGTTGCGACCGTACCCGTCCTTGACCTCGACGGTGTCACCGGCGGCGCCGCGGTGGTCGACCTCAGCGGTCAGGATCAATTTCATTGTTGTGCTCCGTTCTTGGCCGATGCGGTTTAGCGCGATGCCGACGTAAACGGCAGCAGGGCTACCTCGCGCGCGTTCTTGACAGCGATGGCGATGTCGCGTTGATGCTGCACGCAGTTGCCCGTCACCCGACGCGCGCGGATCTTGCCGCGTTCGCTGATGTAGGTGCGGAGCAAGTGGGTGTCCTTGTAGTCGATGGTCTGCATCTTGCCCTTCTTCGAGCAGAACACGCACTTGCGGGCCTTGATCGGCTTATCCGGGGCGGGACGCCGTTTGGTAGGTCCTGATTTAGCCATCTGTTGATTCTCTTTCGTCTCAGAATGGGGGTTCGTCGTCATTGCCGCCGAAGGAACCCGATGCCGGGGCGCTGCCCCACGGGTCTTCAGCGGGTTCGCCAGCCGCCGGGCGTTGCGCTCCGGTGGCCGCGCCGCCGGGTGCGCCGCCGCCGAAGCCGCCGCCACCACCGCCGCCGCGGGAGGCTTTGTTGACCTTGGCCGTGGCGTACT
Organism: Actinomycetota bacterium; assembly: GCA_005789055.1. Taxonomy (GTDB): domain Bacteria; phylum Actinomycetota; class Actinomycetes; order Mycobacteriales; family Mycobacteriaceae; genus Mycobacterium. The sequence goes on along the minus strand of SYAA01000018.1, from coordinate 506 downwards.
TCAGCGAGGGTCCGATCTCCTCGACCTCCACCTCCACCACGGTGCGCTTCTCGCCCTCACGGGTCTCGTAAGACCGCTGCTTGAGCCGGCCGGTCACGATCACCCGCGATCCGCGGGAGAGGCTTTCGGCGACGTTCTCGGCCGCCTCGCGCCAGATATTGCAGCGCATGAACAGCGCTTCGCCGTCCTTCCATTCCCCGCTCTGGCGGTCGAGGATGCGCGGCGTGGATGCCACGGTGAAGTTCGCGACGGCCGCGCCGGACGGGGTGAACCGCAGCTCGGGATCAGCGGTCAGGTTTCCGACGACGGTGATGATGGTGTCACCAGCCACAAGGTCCTCCTGGGTATTTGGCGGGGAGTCGTTGTCCGGAGCCTACGTAGGGACTACGACAGCGCGCGGACGTTCTCCACCGATGCTCAAGCTCAGTGCTTATCGGTCCGCATCACCTTGGTGCGCAGCACCGACTCGTTCAGGTTCAGCTGGCGGTCGAGTTCGGACACGGTGG
>SYAA01000172.1 GCA_005789055.1 Actinomycetota bacterium | reverse complement strand
ATCGGCGGCGCCGGGGTCGGTGGCGGCGACATCGGTGGTCTTCCACCCGTCGACGAACCGGTCGTCGAGGGCAGCACCGTCAACGTCAATCAGGTACGGACCCGTGATGTCGGCGCGGGCGAGCGTCCAAATCAGTTGGGCAGCAAGCAATAATCGGCTCGCCGGGTCGGTGGTGGTCAGATTCTCCAAATCGATCCGCGCGCCGCCATAGCCGCGACCCACACCGGTCTTACCACCGTCGGCGCGAGTCACCGGGCCCCGAAGTTTCAACGGCGGACCCAGCAGATTGCGCACCGCTTTGGCCATCTCCGGCCGAGGGCCGGCGATCAGTTTCGCGACGAGTTCCGTCGGCAACTGGTCCGGGTCGGACACCGCGAGATAGCGCGGATCGGGAACGACCGTCTTGCCGGTGGGATCGACGAAGTACAGCGTGCTGCGCTTGTAGGCCGACTGGAACTGCTGCCAGTCCAGAAAGACACCGTTGGGCAGCCGGTCGATCCGCCAACCGTTGGCGGTCCGGAGCAGTTCGATTGGCCCGGGGTCGGGCAGCTGACCCTCACCGGTCTCGAAGACGCCGATATCGGACAGCGAGCCGAGGATGTCGGCCTTCATGGTCACCGAAACCTTGTCCAGGGAAGGGGTTTCGGTGAACACCACCTTGTCGATCAGCAGCGCGCTGCCCGCGTCGTCCCACGCCTTCGACGCCGACTCGGTGAGGAACTGCCGTGCCGCGGCGTGCCGGTCAGCGGGGTCGGCGGTGGCCTTAAGGAACTCCCGCAGCGTCTGATCGGGATTCATGCTGGAGTTGGGTTCGGGCAACTGCTTGGGCGCCGGACGCTCGACAGTTCCGATCGCCTGGGGAGCAGAGGACGTGGGCACGCCGGCGCATCCGGAGGCCACCACGATCACGGCGGCCAGCAGCGCGGTCAGCAGCCTGCCCCTCACACGCGCTCCCCGGTGAGCTCCTGTTCCCGCTGACGCTGCGCGGCAACAGGTTTCATGGGCAGCGGACTGGTGGTGACCTTGTGCCCGCGAATCAGCGGCAGCGTCAGACGGAAGCAGGCGCCCTTACCCGGCTCACCCCAGGCTTCCAGCCGACCCTGGTGCAGACGGGCGTCCTCGATACTGATCGCCAGACCCAGTCCGGTTCCCCCGGAACGGCGCACCCGGGACGGATCGGACCGCCAGAACCGGCTGAACACCAGCTTCTCCTCCCCCGGCCGGAGCCCGACACCGCGGTCACGGACCGTGACCGCGACGGTGTCGGCATCGGCGGCCATGGTGATCAGAACCGGTTTATTTTCGGCGTGGTCGATGGCGTTGGCGATGAGGTTGCGAAGGATGCGCTCGACCCGGCGCGGATCAACCTCGGCGATGACCGCCTCGGTCGGCATCTCGACGAGCATTTCGACACCCGCCTCGTCCGCCAGGTGTCCGACATTGCTCAGCGCACGGTTGACCGTCGTGCGCAGATCGACCGCCTCGACCGACAGCTCGGCCACACCGGCGTCGTGGCGGGAGATCTCCAGGAGGTCATTGAGCAGCGTCTCGAACCGGTCCAACTCGCCGACGAGCAACTCGGTGGAGCGGCGCAACGCCGGGTCGAGATCCTCGCTGTTTTCATAAATCAGATCCGCGGCCATCCGCACGGTGGTCAGCGGGGTGCGAAGCTCATGGCTGACGTCGGAGGTGAAGCGCCGCTGCAGGTTGCCGAACTCTTCGAGGGTGTTGATCTGACGCTGCAGGCTTTCGGCCATGTCGTTGAACGACACCGCGAGCCGCGCCATGTCGTCCTCGCCGCGAACCGGCATCCGCTCAGACAGGTCGCCCTCGGCGAAGCTCTCGGCGATCCGGGAGGCCGACCGGACCGGCAGCACCACCTGCCGGGACACCAGCAAGGCGATGCCGGCCAACAGCAGCAGCAACACCAGGCCGCCGGTGGCGATCGTGCCGCGCACCAGTGTGATGGTGTTCTCCTCGGCGGTGAGCGGGAAGATCAGGTAAAGCTCCAGGTTGGTGATGCGGGACGGCGCCGGCGTGCCGATCAGCAGGGCCGGACCGGAGAACCCCTCGGTGCGCACCGTGGCGTACTGGTAACTGACCTGCCCGGCTTTGACGAAGTCGCGCAGTGAGCGCGGAATCTGATCCACCGGGCCGGCGGCCGTCGCCTCGCGGGGTCCGTCGCCCGGCACCACCAGCACCGCGTCGAAGGCGCCCGCCAGGCCGGCACCGGAGGTCTGTCCGGTCTTCGAGATCAGGGTGGTCCGAGCCAGCTGAAGGCTGCTGTCCAGCGACCGCTCCTCTTCGCCGCTGACGATGCCACTGACGGTGGTGCGCGCCCGGTCCACCTCCTCGGTGGCGGCGCGCACTTTGACGTCGAGCACCCGGTTGGTGATCTGGCTGGTCAACACAAAGCCCAGCGCGAGGATGACCACGGCCGACAGGCCAAGGGTGAGGACCACCACGCGCAGTTGCAGCGAGCGGCGCCAGATCGTCGCCAGTGCCCGACTCAGCGCACCCGTACCCCGAAGCAGTGGGCCGGAACGCCGCCTCGAGCTGAAGATCACGGCGGGCCGGCCTTGTACCCCACTCCTCGAACAGTCAGGACCACCTGCGGGTTCTCCGGGTCCTTCTCGACTTTGGCCCGCAACCGCTGGACATGCACGTTCACCAGACGGGTGTCGGCGGGGTGACGATAACCCCAGACCTGTTCGAGCAGCACCTCTCGAGTAAACACCTGCCGCGGTTTCCGCGCCAACGCCACCAGCAGGTCGAACTCCAGTGGCGTGAGCGACACCTGGACACCCTCGCGGGTGACCTTGTGGGCCGGCACATCGATCTCGATGTCGGCGATGGACAGCATCTCGGCGGGCTCATCCTCGTTGCGCCGCAGGCGCGCGCGCACCCGGGCGACGAGCTCCTTGGGTTTGAACGGCTTCATGATGTAGTCGTCGGCACCGGACTCCAGGCCCAGCACCACATCCACGGTGTCGGTCTTGGCGGTGAGCATGACGATCGGCACGCCGGAATCCGACCGCAGCACCCGACAGACGTCGATGCCGTTCATGCCGGGCAACATCAAATCGAGCAGTACCAGATCGGGCCGCAGTTCCCGCACCGCGGTCAGGGCCTGGGAGCCGTCGGCGATCACCGCAGTCTCAAATCCCTCGTTGCGCAAGACGATGGTGAGCATCTCGGACAGCGAGGTGTCGTCGTCAACGACCAGAATTCTTTGCCTCATGGACGCCATGGTGTCACCGAAACGCGATAATCCCCGGAAACCACGCCGCTAGACCTGCAGAGAGACCGCCAGCCGGGCTGGGTCGACGTCGGCCCCGGCGAGCGACCATCGGCCGTGCCAGCCGGCTTCGGCCAGTCCGGCGTAGACCCCCTGGGTCCGCTGTTGCAGGCCGGTGTCACGCTCGTAGGCGTCGCGCGCCCGATCGGCCTCCAGCCCGGCCCGGCGCTGCGCGCGCTGCGCGGCCAGCGCGACCGGCACGTCGAGCAGGATCTGGTGATCGGGCTCGGGCAGACCGAATCGGTCGTACTCGAGTTCGCCGACCCAGGAGACGACCTCCCCGTCGGCACCCTGGTGCAGTCGGGCGGCACTGTAGGCGGCGTTGGAGGCCACGTACCGGTCCAGGATGACGACGTCGTGGCCGTCGCACAGCGCCGCGAGCTGTCCGCGGGCGGCGGCTCGATCCAGGGCGAACAGCACCGCCATCGCGTGCACCGACTCGGCCAGGTCGCCATGGCGGCCGTGCAGGGCCTCGCTGGCCAGATCGGCGGTGATCGACTCGCCGTACCGCGGGAACGCCAGCGTGCTCACCGTCTTCCCGGCGGCTTCGAAGGCCGCCCGCAGACCCTGGGTCAGCGTGCGTTTGCCCGCGCCGTCGAGTCCCTCAATCACGATCAGCACGGCACGCACTCACCGCTAGGCGAATCCCACGAATGACGCCACAGCGCCGTCCGTGGTGCGACGCGACCGCACGTGGTTGGCCACGAATTCCTCGTCCGGGTATCCCATCGCCACACAGGTCATGATCACCTGATCGGCGGGAATGTCGGCGTTCTCGCGCACCACCGAGGACTGCATGATGCCCTGGCCGTTGATGACGGTGCCGAGGCCTTTCGACCAGGCTGCGAGCACCAGCCCGTACGTCACCGCGCCGCAATCGAAATGGGCGATGGTGTCATTGGCCAAGGCTTTGTCGACGGTGATGACGACGGAGACCGGCGCATCGAACTGGCGGAAACCCCGCATCACCCAGTCCTGGCGCCGGTCTTTGTCATCGCGTGCGATCCCCATGGCTTCGAAGAGCTGGACCGCGATCTCCACCTGGCGGTCGCGATGGGGACCTTCGTATCCGTGGTTCAACGTGATCTCCCGGTCGATCGCCGAACCCGCCATCATCTTCTCGGTGTTGCCCTTGCGGACACGTTCGAGCGGTTCGCCGGTGAGCACGTGGAAATGCCACGGCTGGGTGTTCATCGATGACGGTGCCCGTTGGGCGATCCTGATCACGTCCTCGAGCACCTCGCGTGGCACTGCCTGGTTCTTGTAACCGCGAATGCTGCGACGTTCGAAGACGATCGTCTCCAGGTCGTTGCTGCCGCTGTGGAGCTGTCGCGCCATTGCTCAGTAGCGGTAGTGCTCGGGCTTGTACGGCCCGTCGACGTCGACGCCGATGTACTCGGCCTGGTCCTTGGTGAGCACCGTCAACGTGCCGCCGAGTGCCTCGACGTGGATCTTGGCGACCTTCTCGTCGAGGTGTTTGGGGAGGCGGTAGACCTCGTTGTCGTATTCGTCGTTTTTGGTCCACAGTTCGATCTGGGCGATCACCTGGTTGGAGAAGCTGTTGCTCATCACGAACGACGGATGTCCGGTGGCGTTACCGAGGTTGAGCAGTCGGCCCTCGCTCAACACGATGATGGAATGGCCGTCCGGGAATACGAACTCGTCGACCTGCGGCTT
>SYAA01000171.1 GCA_005789055.1 Actinomycetota bacterium | reverse complement strand
GACTTTCACGACGACCTCGCCTGGACCCGGTGTCGGATCCGGCACTTCCCTGAGTTCCGGTTCGCATTGGAATCCGACCAACTGCAACGCCCGCACACTGCCTCCTGGCTTTTCGTCCAATTTCCACCCTGGGTGATTACAACTGCTCGGGGCCGTCGGCGCGGCCGAATGCGGCATGCTTGCCCTGTGCTGCTGCTCACCCGGTTGACCGGCCAGGACGTGCGGGGACCCGATGGCCGAGTGATCGGCCGGCTGGCCGACCTGACCGTGCGGCTGAACCGCGGGTCCGAGTCGCACCTCGTGGAGCGGTTGGTGATCACCCGTCGCCATGACGCCGAGCTGGTGCTGCCCTGGACGGCGGTGGCGAACTTCCACCCCGGGCAGATGGTGCTGGGTGCCGACGAGGTCTCCGCGGCGCATGAGTTGGAACCCGATGAGATCCTGCTCGGCCGCGATGTGCTTGACACCCAGATCGTCGACGTGGTCGGCCAGCGGCTGGCCCGCGTTGCCGACGTTGTGTTAGCACCTACCGCTACCGGTCGGCTGGAGGTTCTCGGCGTTGAGGTCGGATTCGGCGCAGTGCTGCGCAGGTTGGGCCTGGGCCGCGTCGCGCCGGCGCCCGGCGAGGACGTCGTCGCCTGGTCGGACTTGCACCTGACGTCGGATCGGGGCCACCTGGTGCAACTGGCGACTCCACGTGCCGCGGTACACCGCCTCGACGCGACCTCGCTCGCCGCACTGGTAAGCCGGGTCGATACCGATGCGGCCGCCGAGATCCTGGCCGCGCACGAACCGCAGATGGCTGCCGAGGCGGTACGCGCGGCGCACCCGGATGTCGGGGAACGGATGTTGCGGGCGATGCCTGACGCCGAGGCGGCCCGAGTCGTCGCCGCGATGCCGGCCGAGCACGCCGGGCGGTGGCGACGCCGACTCGAGCGTGCGCCGGGTCTGTTCGGCCGGCGGGTACTGCGTTCGCGGGTGTGGCCTCGTCGCCGCCACCTCATTCGCCGAGGGAACAGATGAGTCGCAGCACGCGGCACGCTCGTCTCGCCGCACTCCTGGCCGTGGTTGGTCCGGGCCTGCTCGCCGGACTGTCCGACGACGATCCGGCCGGCATCACGACCTACTCGGTACTCGGTGCCGACTACGGCTACCAGTTGCTGTGGGTGCTACTGCTGTCCACGGTGGCGCTGGTCATCTTCCACGGTCTGGCGGCGCGGATGGGCGTGGTCACCGGTCAGGGATTGATCGGCTTGGTGCGGCAGCGCTATGGCGTGCGCGTCGGCGGCGCCGTTCTTGCCGCGCTGGTTGTCGCCAACATCGGCACGACGTGCGCTGAATTCGCTGGTATCGCAGCGGGTTTCGAGTTGTTCGGCATCTCGCGCTACATCAGCGTCCCGGCGGCCGCTGCCATCGTATCTCTGCTGGTATTGCGCGGTAGCTTCCACCGGGTCGAACGTCTCCTGCTGCTGGTATCCACGGTGTTCCTGGCCTACATCGTGTCGGGTTTCATGGCTGGCCCGGACTGGGGTGCGGCTCTGCGCGGCACCGTCGTCCCCAGCATGCCGATGACCGGCGAGGCCATCGCGATCGTGACCGCAACGCTGGGCACCACCTTGGCGCCGTGGGGCCTGTCCTTCATGCAGTCCTATGCCGTGGACAAGAAACTTCGCATCGAGGATCTTCGGCTGGAACGCGTCGACGTCATCACCGGTGCGGTACTGACCGGGGTGATCGGCTTCTTTGTGGTGGTGGCGTGTGCGGCAACCCTGCATCGCGATGGTCTGCACATCACCGATGCCGCCGATGCCGCGGTGGCGTTGCAGCCGCTGGCCGGCACGGCGGCGGGGACGTTATTCGCGGTGGGGTTGATCGGGGCATCGTTTCTCGCGGCGTCCATCCTTCCGCTCTCGACGGCGTATTCGGTGTGTGAGTACGCCGGTGCCGAAGCGGCACTCGACGATCCGTTCCGCGACGCCCGCACCTTCTACCTGACCTACGGCATCATCACGCTGCTGGGCAGTGCCATCGTCCTGACGCCGGATGTTCCGCTGGTCACGATCCTGGTCGGCACGCAGGTGCTCAACGCGGTCCTACTGGTTCCACTACTGCTGGCAATGGTGGGGTTGGGTCACGATCGCGATCTGATGGGGAGATATGCGACCGCCCGGGTTGGCACTGCCGTCTACGGCCTTACGACTGCGGTCGTGGTGATCTGCGTGATCACGCTGGGTGTGACGGCGATAATCTGAACCCGATGGCAATCGAAGTCCGCCCGGCACGCAAATCCGATGTGCCGGCACTGGCACGGGCATTGGGCCGCGCGTTTCAGGACGACCCGGTGATGTCCTGGCTGGTGCCCGACGCCGCGCGCCGAACGACCGCGCTGCCCCGCTTCTTCGGTGCGTGGACCCGCCACCATTTTCTGGCCGGCGGTCAGCCGGAGGTTGCCGGCGCCGAGTCGGGCTGCGTCGGGGCCGCGCTGTGGGACTCCCCCGGGAAATGGAATGAGGCCCCGCGCGAGCAGATCGCCATGCTTCCCGCTGTGGTCCGTGCATTTCGCGGTCGGTTGGGCAACGCCTGGGCGCTGGCCGAGCAGATGAAGGCGGTGCATCCCGCCGAGCCGCACTGGTACCTGGCGGTCATCGGTACTGATCCGTCGGTGCGGGGTGGCGGCTGGGGCCACGCATTGATGCGCAGCCGCCTCGAGCGCTGTGACGCCGAATATGCGCCGGCGTATCTGGAATCGAGCAACCCCGACAACATTGGGTACTACAACCGATTCGGCTTCGAGGTCACCGGCGAGATCACGATCTCCGGCGGAGGCCCCACCCTTTGGCCCATGTGGCGTCAGCCACGATGATTTTTCTGCTGCGTCAGATCCCCTCGAGCGTCACCCGGAACTGCATCACCTGATACGGCCAGCCCCGCGCAGTGTTCCACTGCGACACCACCAACCCAACGCCGCCGCGCACGCCCAGACGGCTGCCGGGCAGCACGTAGCCGCCGTACAGCTGGGCGACCCGGCATTCGTCGTGATCCTCATCGGTCCACTCGCAACCCTGTACCGG
>SYAA01000170.1 GCA_005789055.1 Actinomycetota bacterium | reverse complement strand
TGTAATTTCTGCGCCGAGCGTTACTCCAGCGCGCCGCTCGATGCCCGCTGTCGCTCTGGAGTAACGGTCGGCGGGTTCGGGCTAGGCCTTGATTCGGATCCGACCGGGCGACCACAGCCCGCTGCGAGTCGCGGTTCCCAGTTCGATCTGCGCCGGCTCGGCATCGAGGATGGTGTCGAACCTGCGCAGCGATCCCCAGTCGCGGCCCCAGTCCTCGGACAGATAAGTCGCCATGACGTGGGCGCGCAGCATCACGTCGCTGATCCCGAGAAGGCCACCGTTGCGGCCGTCCTCCCAGGTGTCGGTGTCCTGCTTCTTGGCGGTGTAGTCCGGTGTGATCCGGAACTTCGGCACCTGGGTGACGCCGTTGGAATGCAACATCGGCTGCTGGCATGGGAAGGCCAGGCCCACCGCCCAGTCCATCAGCACGGGCTGGGTGGATCCGACGTAGTCCTGCACGGAGAGCAGTCGGGGCACGCGCGGCGGGGTGACCGCGATCCAGTCGCCCAAGGACAGGGACCGATCCTCGGCCACGATCCGCACCGCGGTGGCATCGGCGGGGATTGCCGATCGCGGGTAACGCAGATTTCGCCAGGATGGGGCCGGGCCCAGGTCGTAGGGTTGCACCCGGCCGGCCGGAACCAGATCTGGGCCGGGGCCGGGTCTGGCGTACTCCAACTCGATGGTCTGGCCGTCGGTCTTTCCCTTGAGCACGCTGTTGCCGGCGATGGTGCCGGCGGCGGTCACCACCACCAGAGGCTGATCGGCCGCGTCGGGCAGGAGATACCAGGCCGACGTCAGCAGACTCTCCTTCTGGGCCGTGCCAACGTAGCTGCCGGCCACCGGTACGCGATCCGGATCCAATCCGTACGGAAGCGGAATTTTCGAGCCGTTGATCCCGGCTTTGTCGAGTTTGACCGGCGCTTCCCAGTCGTAATCGATACCGGGTGTCGGGTTAAGAACCCGAATCGCCTCGGCCACAATATGTTCCGGCACACCGTTGGGAGCGAACCCGACCGGGTTGGTGCCGCCGAGCGGGCCAAGCGGTCCGTAGTCGCCGGGCAGTGGGGTCATGAATCCCTCATTGGTGTCGGGCTCGACGAGCACATCGTCGGCGAGTCCGCACCCTCCGGACAACGACCGGATATTGGCCAGTGCGTTGGAGTAGGTCGGATACTGGCGCACCACGCCCGCCGTCATGGACGCGATGAACACCAGCACCATGAATCCAGCCGCCACCGGTATCGGCGCGGCCGTGAGCACCCGGACGACGCGGCCCTCGCCGTGCACCCGGGATGCGAAGTGCAGCCAGCCGGTGTAGAGGGCGGAGATCAGGAAAAGCGCGAAGAAGATCAGGCTGACGCTGATGCCGCCGATGCGGGGCATCTCGTTGTTGAACGGCACGCCGTAACTCGACACGTACCACCAACCGTTAGTGGTGGCGAAGCACAGAGCGAGTAGGAACAGCACCGCCGTCACGACGGTCATCCGGTTGCGCGACCAGCGCAAGACACTGCGCGACACCAGTACGGTCGCCAGGGCGGCCATCGCCGCACCGACGGCGGCAAACAGCCCGAAGTGATGGACCCACTTCGTCGGCGTGAACATCAGGGTGAACATCGTCGCGAAGATGACGCCCATTAGACGCCAGGCCGGACCGCGTGCCACACCGGGAACCCTCTTGCGGCGCAACATGATGAACATGGAAACGAACAGCGACAGCGCGGTGATGAGGAAGCCGAAACGTCGCGATAGTGAGCCGTCGACCGTCGGCAGGATCAGGTAGTAGTAGCGCAGGTTCTCGGTGTACCAGGCCTGGCTCGGACCGATGTCGGTGCGAATGCGGGTTGCCTCGAGCACGGTGGCGAGGGTCTGATCGGCGAAGACCACCGTGAGCACAATCGTGCCGACGGCGAGCAACGGGGCCACGAGTGGCCAGGTTCCCACCACCGCGCGACGGCGTGCGAGGATCCGCAGGATGGGCCGGCCGCCGGCGATCAGTGCCGCCACGGCGATCAACCCGGTCGGCTGGATGCCCAGGGTGAACGCAGCGGTAAGGATGGCCAGCGCGGCCGGTGTGAGCCGACCGGAGCTGATCGCCCGTTCGATCAACACATAGGTGATCAACGCCCCGGTGGCGATCTGACCCTCAGGCCGAAGGCCGTTATTGAACGGCATCCACGCGGCCAGCAAGACCAGGCCGGCCGCCCACAGTGCCGATCTGCTGCCGACAACGGCAGGACCCAATCGGGGCAGGACCTCGCGGGACAGCAGCAGCCAGCACACCAGCGCACATACCAGATCGGGCAGTCGGATCCAGATGCTCGCATCGCTGACATGCGTCATCCACGCCAAGACGTTGTAGTACCAGCCGAACGGGTCTTCGGGGCTGCCGAACCACCGGAAGTAGTTGGACATGTACCCGGCGTGGTCGGCGACCCGGGCCATCCCGAGGATGTAGCCGTCATCAGATGAGTTGGCACCCAACACATGCCAGACCAGGAAGCTGGTCACCACCGTCACATCGACGGAGGTGAACGTGCGCCAGCGTTCGGGGACCAGAGAGCGCATGCGACGACCGTCGAGTCGGTCGAGCCGCCACAGTGCCGCAAGGGCGATCGCGGTGGCGGCCATGGCCAGCAGCATGGCCGCGAGTTTGAGCGCCGTCGGCCCACTGGAGAACCTGGTGTCAATGGTGGCCGTGACACTTAAGCCGGGTGGCGCGGGCCCGGTCAGATCGGTAAAGACGCCGACGATCGCGGGCCGCAGGGTGGGGTCCTTAAATCCGCTGCGCAAATCCCGGTAGCCGGTCTGGGCCGAGTCCTCATCCTGTTCCTGATCCGTCGTGTTCGGTGGCAGGCCCACAAACATGGCGTAGGTGCCTGCTTCTGATGACGTGATCTCGATGCGCTGACAATTCGGCGAGTCGATCTCGCTGCGCGGCACACTGGCGACGACGACGTTGCGGTCGGTGATGTCCACCCGTTGGGCGGTGACGGTGACGAACAGCGAATTCAGTGCCGCATCTTTGCCTTCCGGTGGTGCCAACCCGAGCACCAGACCG
>SYAA01000169.1 GCA_005789055.1 Actinomycetota bacterium | reverse complement strand
TCCGGTGGGCGGCGATCGGTTCACCGATTCGCTGCGCTCACTGGCGCCCGCCGGCCGGCTGCTGGTGGTCGGGTTCACCGGCGGAGAGATCCCGACGGTCAAGGTGAACCGCTTGCTGCTCAACAATATCGACGTGGTCGGGGTCGGTTGGGGCGCGTGGACACTGACCCACCCCGATTCGCTTGCGCAGCAGTGGAACGGCCTGGCCGCACTGCTCACATCCGGAAAGCTCGCCGTTCCGCAGCCCGATGTGTATCCGCTTGCCCGCGCTGCCGACGCCGTCGCGGCCCTGGAGAACCGCACCGCCCGAGGCAAGGTCGTGGTTCGCGTCCGCTAAGGCCCGACGCTGTCGGTAGCCCGGTCTAGGTTGGTGGCGATGGCCTTCCATATTCACCGCGCCGCGCGCACCGACGTCCTCGCCGACGGCCTCGGCGCTTTGCTCGCCACCCCGCCGCCGGATCCGTTCGCCAAGGACCTCGTCATGGTGCCGGCCCGCGGCGTAGAGCGGTGGCTGTCCCAGCGGCTGTCGCACGTCCTGGGCCGAGACGCGGGCGAGGACGGTGTGTGCGCCGGGGTGTCCTTCCGGTCACCGGCCTCGCTGATCGCCGAAGTCACCGGCACCCGGGACCATGATCCGTGGTCACCGGATGCCATGACCTGGCCCCTTCTGGAGGTGATCGATACCCACCTGGACGATCCGTGGTGCCACACGCTGGCGGTCCATCTCGGTCGGTTCGTCGCTGATGAGGAAAAGGAACTGCGGCAGGGCCGCCGCTACGCGGTGACCCGTCGCCTGGCCGGACTGTTCGCCTCCTACGCCCGCCAGCGCCCCGGACTGCTGGCCGACTGGCTTGCCGGCGACACCGGAGACCTTGCCGACGATCTGGCTTGGCAGCCGGAGCTGTGGAAACGGCTCGTCGACGTGATGGGGGTCGACCCGCCTCACCTCCGGCACGCCACAACGGTTGCCCAGCTCCGCCAATCGCCCTGTGAGCTGCCCGCGCGGCTGTCGCTGTTCGGCCACACCAGGCTGCCGGCCACCGATATCGAACTGCTGGAGGCGCTGGGCACCCATCACGAACTGCACCTGTGGCTGCCGCACCCGAGCGCGCAGGCGTGGGCGGCGCTGGCCGATCTGCGCGGGATCGTGCCCCGACGCGACGACGAGAGCCATCGCCGCATCGGGCACCCATTGTTGGCCACCCTGGGCCGCGACCTGCGAGAGCTGCAACGCAGCATGCCGGCCGCTCCGGCTTGCGATGAATCCCTTTCCGGCGCAGATCATCCGGATACGCTGCTGGGCTGGTTGCAGTCCGACATCGCCGCCAACGCGGTACGCGCGAGCGGTCGGATTCTGGCCGTCGACGACCGGTCCGTGCAGGTACACAGTTGTCACGGCCCGGCCCGGCAGGTCGACGTGCTGCGGGAGGTATTGCTGGGCCTGCTCGCCGACGACGAGACCTTGGAACCGCGCGACATTCTGGTGATGTGCCCGGACATCGAGACCTACGCGCCGCTCATCGCCGCGAACTTCGGGCTGGGAGAAGTGGTGTCCGGTGGGCATCCCGCGCACCGCCTTCGGGTCCGACTGGCCGACCGTTCACTGGTGCAGACCAACCCCCTGCTGGCGGTGGCCTCCCAACTGCTCACCCTGGCCGGCAGCCGGGTCACCGCCACCGAGGTGCTCGACTTGGCCCAGTCCGGGCCGGTGCGGGCCCGGTTCGGCTTCACCGACGACGATCTGGAAAGCATCACCGACTGGGTGCGTGAGGCGAATATTCGTTGGGGGTTCGATCAGGAGCACCGCGCGCCCTACGGGGTCGACTTTGTCCACAACACCTGGAAGTTCGGTCTTGATCGGGTGCTGGCCGGAGTGGCGCTGTCGGAGGATTCCCGGAATTGGATCGACAACGCGCTGCCACTCGACGATGTCGGCAGTAACAGCGTCGAACTGGCCGGTCGCCTCACCGAATTCGTCGACCGGTTGCAGCGCGCGGTCGATTCGCTGAGCGGCACGCGATCGCTGCGGGACTGGCTCACCGCCCTGGTCGACGGCATCACCGCGATCACCCGGATCGACGATGCCGACGCGTGGCAGGCCAGCCAGATGCAGCGAGAGTTCAATGACGTGTGTGCGCGTGCCGGGTCGCGTGAGTCCACGGCACTTCGACTGCCGGACCTGCAGGCGCTACTGGGTCAGCACCTTGCCGGCCGACCCACCCGCGCTAACTTCCGCACCGGGACGTTGACCGTCTGCACCATGGTGCCGATGCGTTCGGTACCGCACCGGGTGGTGTGCCTGGTCGGATTGGACGACACCGTATTCCCACGGATCGGCGTCGTCGACGGCGACGACGCGTTGGCGCGCACTCCGTTGACCGGTGAGCGCGACGTCCGCTCCGAGGACCGGCAACTGCTGCTCGACGCTATTGCCGCGACCGTCGACACGCTGGTGATCACCTACACCGGTGCCAACGACTACACCGGCCAGCCGCGCCCGCCCGCGGTTCCGCTGGCCGAACTGCTCGATGCGCTGGACGCCACGGCGCAGGCTCCCTCCCTCAACCAGAAGGTGCGGGAGCAGATCGTCGTATCCCATCCGCTGCAACCCTTCGACGCCCGCAACGTCGAGCTGGGCGCGCTGGTGCCGGACATGCCCTTCAGTTTCGACGCGACCGTGGTGCGCGCGGCGCAGGCTGCCAATGCCGATCGACAGAATCGGCCGGCATTCGTCTCCGGCCCGCTCCCGGACTCTGCTCTGATCGACGATGTCGGCCTCGCTGAGCTGCTCGCCTTTTTCAGAGATCCGGTTAAGGGATTCTTTCGGGCCCTGGATTACACCTTCCCGGCTGATGTCAAGGGTGTTGACGACGCAATGCCCGTCGAGATCGACAACCTGCAGGAGTGGACCGTCGGGGACCGGATGCTCAGCGACATCCTGCGAGGGATGACTCCCGATCGGGCCTGTCAGGCGGAATGGTGCCGCGGGACCCTGCCGCCGGGTCGAATCGGTTGGCGTAAGGCCACCGAAATCCGAGACCAGGCGGCGCTGCTGGCAGCCGAGGCGTTGGGGCTGCGTACCGATCCGGCACGCGCGATCGACGTCGATCTCGACCTCGGCACCGGCCGACGACTGACCGGAACCGTCTCACCGGTGTTCGGCAACCGGCTCGTCACGGCGACGTACTCGCGCCTCGACGGCAAACACCTATTGGCCGCCTGGATCCCGCTGTTGGCGTTGATCGCCTATGTGCCGGAGCGCCAGTGGTCTGCGGTGTGTATCGGCCGGCCGAAGCGCGGCACTGTTCCTCGGCGCGAACACCTCGGGCATCCGCAGGCGCGCGCCCTGGACGTGCTGGCGGACCTGGTGGCCGTTTACGACGCCGGACGCCGCGAACCGCTGCCGTTGCCGATGAAGACCTCCTTCGCCTGGGCTGAGGCACGGCACTGCGGCGATGACCCGGTCGGGCCGGCCGGCCGCCGGTGGCGCTCGGGCAGGTTTCCCGGCGATGACAAGCAGCCGGCGCATGTGCAGGCCTGGGGTAGCGGGTTGGCGCTGTCGGAACTGATGCAACCGCTGCGCCCCGGCGAGGAGCATCCGGGGGAGAACAACCGGCTGGGTGCCTACGCGGCCCGGGTGTGGTTGCCGATGCTGCGAGCCGGGCAGGGGGAGCGCTGATGGAACCACGCCGTTTCGACCTCCTCGGTGCGCTGCCGGCGCCGGGCAGCACCACTGTGCTGGAGGCCAGCGCCGGCACCGGCAAGACCTTCGCCCTGGCCGGCCTGGTGACCCGCTATATCGCCGAAGGTGTGGCCACGCTAGATCAGATGCTGCTGATCACGTTCGGCCGCGCGGCCACCCAAGAGTTACGGGACCGGGTTCGCCGCCAGATCGCCCACGCTCTGGCGGCCTTCGATGATCCGACCCTCATCGGGCAGAACCAGTTGGTGGCGCACCTCCTCGCGGGGAGCCCTGAGGAACTCGCTGCGCGCAAGACCCGACTCGGTGATGCGCTGGCTGGTTTCGACGCAGCCACCATCGCGACCATCCACCAGTTCTGCAATATCGTCCTGACGTCGTTGGGCGTGGCCGGTGACGCCGATGCAGGGGTAGAACTGGTCGAGAGCCTCGACGAGTTGGTGACCGAGATTGTCGACGATCTCTACCTTTCCCGCTTCGGCCGCCTTCGCGAACCACCGCCGCTGAGCTACGAGCAGGCCCGCGCCCTCGCTCGCGAGGTGGTGGCCAACCCGGCAACCGAGTTGCGACCCACCGACCCCGAGCCCGGCACCCCGGCCGCAGTGCGGGTGGATTTCGCCAAAGCCGTGCTCGCCGAGTGCGAAATCCGCAAGCGGCGCCGTCGCATCCTGGGCTACGACGACTTGCTGACCCGCCTTGCCGGCGCCCTCGACGGCGCTGATTCACCGGCGCGGATGCGGATGAGCCGGCGCTGGCCCATTGTCATGGTCGATGAGTTCCAGGACACCGACCCGGTGCAGTGGAAGGTGATCAACGAAGCATTCACGGGCACCTCGACGCTGGTCCTGATCGGTGACCCGAAGCAGGCGATCTACGCATTTCGCGGCGGTGACATCGTCACCTACCTGCAGGCCGCACAGACTGCCGGCGAGAAACAAACCCTGGGCGTCAACTGGCGCAGTGATGCCGAGCTGCTCACCCGCTTACAGGCCGTGCTGCGCGGCGCCGAACTCGGTGATCCACGGATCGTCGTGCACGACGTCGAGGCGCAGAACAAGGGGAGTCGGCTCGCGGGCGCGCCGTGCACTGAACCTTTCCGGTTGCGGGTCGTTTCTCGGGAGAAGTTCGGCCGCCGGGGAACTCAGAAGATCCCGATCGACGACCTACGCTCCTATATCGGCAGAGATCTCGCCTCCGAGATCGCCGCGCTCCTGGCCAGTCCGGCGACCTTCGACGGCCGTCCGGTCAAGGCCGGTGACATCGCGGTGATCGTCGAGAAACGCAAGGATGCTCGCGCGTGTTTCGCCGCCCTGACCGCCGCCGGCATTCCCGCGGTCTACACCGGCGACTCCGATGTGTTCTCCTCTGAGGCGTGCAGCGACTGGCTCTCGCTGTTGGAGGCATTCGACCAGCCGCACCGCTCGGGCGTCGTGCGGGCAGCCGCTGCCACGATGTTCTTCGGCCACAGCGCCGAAGATCTCGCCGCCGGCGGTGATGCGCTGACCGACCGGGTCGCCGAGACCATCAGGGAGTGGGCCGACCACGCCCGATCCAACGGTGTGGCAGCGGTTTTCGAGTCGGCGCGGCTGGCCGGTATGGCAGATCGGCTGCTGTCGCACCGCGGCGGCGAACGGTATATGACCGATATGGCGCATGCCACACAGTTGTTGCAGGAGGCCGCTCATCGCGAGCACTATTCGTTGCCTGCGCTCAGGGACTGGCTGCGCAGCCGACGCGAGGAGACCGGTGGCGGTACCGAGCGCAACCGTCGCCTCGACAGTGATGCCGCCGCCGTTCAAGTACTGACTGTGCACGGCAGTAAGGGTCTGCAGTACCCCATCGTGTACCTGCCGTTCGCCTTCAACCGCAATGTGGGTGATCGTGATCTGATCCTGTTCCACGATGGAGATCAGCGGTGCCTGCACATCGGCGGGTCCGACAGTCCCGATTACGCCGCGGTCGCGAGTTTGGGCCGCCGGGAAAGTGCCAGTGACGACAGCCGCCTGATCTACGTGGCGATGACGCGGGCCCAGGTGCAGGTGGTGGCATGGTGGGCACCGTCGCAGGATGAGCCCAATGGCGGCCTGTCGCGTCTGCTGCGTGATCGGCGCCCCGGTGAGTCGGCGGTCAAAACCCGCTGCGAACCGGCCACCGTCACCGACGACGAAGCGCGGCAGCGCTTCCGACAGTGGCAGGATGTCGGCGGCCCGGTGGTTGAGGAGGCCGAGATCGCTCCGCTGGTGGATCTGCCCCTCGAGCCGCGCGCGACCGAGCTATCTGCCAGACACTTCCACCGGACCATCGACACGGCATGGCGGCGCACGTCCTATTCCGGGCTGGTTCGATCGGCTCAGGAGAACGCCGGGGTGAGCAGCGAACCCGAGGTGATCGAACTCGACGACGAGGTGGCCGATATCGCTTTGGTGACCCCGCCGTTGGAATCGGATGTGCCGTCACCGATGGCAGACCTGCCCACAGGAGCGAAATTCGGAACCCTGGTGCATGCGGTGCTGGAGACCGCCGACCCGTTTGCCGCGAACCTGATGGACGAACTCCGCACTCAGATCGACACGCACTCGGTGTGGTGGCCGGTCAACGTCACGACCGACGACCTGGCGGCGGCGTTGGTCCCGATGCATGACACACCGTTGGGCCCACTGGCCGACGGACTGACGCTGCGTGAGATCGGATTGCCCGATCGGCTGTGCGAGATGGATTTCGAGTTCCCGCTGGCTGGCGGAGACCGCCGGTGGAATGCATCGGAGGTCCGGTTGGCTGATGTCGGCCGGCTTCTCGGGCAGCATCTGCCGCCGGGCGACCCACTGGCCGCCTACGTCGAACGCCTCACCGACGCATCTCTCGGCGGCCAGTCGTTGCATGGTTATCTCAGTGGTTCGATCGACGTGGTGCTGCGTATTCCGGACAACTCGGGTATTCCGGACAACTCGGGCTGCCGATACCTGGTGGTGGACTATAAAACCAACTGGCTCGGCGATAACGAAAGTCCGCTGACCGCCGCGGATTACTCCGCACCGCGAATGGCTGAGGCAATGTTGCACTCCGACTACCCGCTGCAAGCCTTGCTGTATTGCGTTGTGCTGCACCGGTTTCTACGCTGGCGCCAACCGGACTACGACCCGGCCCGACACCTCGGCGGGGTGCTGTACCTGTTCGTCCGCGGCATGTGTGGGCCGCAAACCCCGCTGATCGATGGTCATCCCGCCGGAGTTTTCAGCTGGCAGCCGCCGGCCGCGCTGGTAATCGCGGTGTCGGATCTGCTCGACGGTCAGCCGGCCCGCGTATGACGATCGACGTCGCGGACACCTCGGATTGGCGCCGCAGCGCGACGGCGACCGGGGTGCTGCGCACCTTCAACGAAGCCGGCGTGATCGACTCCTCCGACGTTGTGGTGGCGCAGCGCCTGACCGCGCTGGCTAAGGACACCGACGAACGGGTCGCACTCGCGGTGGCGTTCGTGGTGCGGGCCGTCCGCGCCGGATCGGTGTGCGTGGCCTTGGCCGATGTGGAACAGCACACTGCCATCGCCGACCTGCCGTGGCCGCCCGCG
>SYAA01000168.1 GCA_005789055.1 Actinomycetota bacterium | reverse complement strand
TCGGGCTTGAAGATCACCATGATCCAGGTTGAGAAGCCCGCGATGAAGGCGATCTCCGGGCGTGATTGCACCAGGGCCGACGCCACCGCAAGCGGCCAGGTGTAGTACCAGGGCAGTGCCGCAGGCGCGAACAGCACGACGACGACCATTGCCCACGCGATGCCCTGTAGCGCCTCGCGATCGGTGTGCCGGAAGCGCCACCACAGCAGTGGCAGCGCCACCCCGATGACTGCCATGCCGATCAGTCGGGTGACCTCGAGAACGCCGTAAAAGTTGACCGCCGTGAATGCTCCGCCGATCGCGTTGGCGAGATTGGCCACCGCGGTCGGAATCGTCAGCCAGTTGATGACTCGCGCCGAGCCGGCCAGGGCGGTTAACCAGCCCAACCCGACGCCGGCTGCACCGGACAGCACCGCGAACACCGCGCCGAAGGTTGCCACCGACGCCGCGGAGGCGATCAGGAACGCGCGTAGGCGGTTTCCGGACAGATGACGCATCCAGACCCACACCATGAATGGAAGCGCAAGCACAGCAGTGGCTTTGACGGCAACAGCGATGGCGATCAGTGCTGCTCCAGCGATGTGGTGGCGGGAGAAGGTCAGCGCGATACCGGCCATCATGAGCCCGATCATCAGCATTTCGTTATGCACGCCACCTATCAGGTGGACTATCACCAGGGGGTTGAGTACGCAGATCCACAGCGCTACCGCTCCGCTGGCGCCGACGTGGCGGGCCACCCGCGGCGCCGCCCAGATCAACAACGCCAGGCCCGGCAGCATGCACAGTCGAAGCAAGATGGTCCCGGTCACCACATTGTCGCCGGCGAGCAGGGTGACGAACTTGGCGATCAGGATGAACGCCGGGCCGTATGGCGCCGGTGTGGTGATCCAGACCGAACTGACGTCATCGAGAAGGGGATTCGGGTTCTCGATCGGTCCGACCGCGTACGGATCGAACCCGTCTCGCAGCAGCGCGCCCTGGGCGAGATAGGAGTAGGCGTCGCGGCTGAACAGCGGAACGCTGGCCATCAACGGAACCAGCCAGAACCCGGTGGTGGCGATCAACGCGTACTCGCTGACCCCGGGACCATCGATCAACCTGCGGCCCAACCAGATCCAAGCCGCTAGGAGCATCCCGACGCCCAGCCACACCAGCACTGACGAGACCACGACTCCGTGACCGAATCGCAGCCAGGACAGGTGCGCAGATTCCAGCAGGGGGTCGCGCTGACGGGTGCTGCCGGCACCGACGCCGCCCACCGCGATCAGCGCCGCACCCACAAACCCCAGCAGCGCCGGGCGGCCCTCGTCGCCGCGCGCGAAAGCCGCCAGCCGGGGTAGGCCCGTTGGTGGCGACGCGGCGGTCGGCGGTGTGGTGGCGGACATCGGCCTCAGCTCAATCCACTAGGCCGACCGGTTGGCGGCCAATCCGGCGAGTTCGGTCAGGCCGGCCTTCGCACCGGCGTTGATCGGCGCGGTCGCCAGGACGCCCAGAGCGCGACCGGTGAGCATGTCGATGCGGTCCTCCACCGCGGCCAGAGCGCCGACCGACTCGATGACGCCACGCAACTCGCGCACCTGCGCTTCGGTCAGGTCGGTGCCGATCGAGGATCGGAGCAGCGCGGCGGCGGCCGGATCTGACTGTCCGGCCCGGCTTACGGCTTCGGCCAGCAGCACGGTGCGCTTGCCCGCCCGCAGGTCATCGCCGGAGGGTTTGCCGGTGACGGCGGGATCACCGAATACGCCAAGCACGTCGTCGCGCAACTGGAACGCCACGCCGAGGTCGGTGCCGAATTGGTGGAAAATCGCTTGGACATCGGGCCGGTCCGCCGCTACGGCAGCGCCCATTTGCAGCGGTCGCGAGATTGTGTAGGACGCCGTCTTGTAGGTGTTGACGTTCATCGCGGACTCGATGGATTCGGCACCGCTGGACTCGGCGACGATGTCGAGGTACTGCCCGCCCAGCACTTCGGTTCTGATGTCGGACCAGACCCGCAGGACCCGGTGTCGGTCCGCCGGAGGCAGGTCCGCGCCGCCGACGATGTCATCGGCCCACACCAGCGAGAGGTCGCCGAGCAGGATCGCCGCTGAACGGCCGAACTGCTCGGCAGATCCGTGCCAGCGGCGACCGCGATGCAACTCAGTGAAGTGCATGTGTGCGGTCGGCCTGCCCCGGCGGGTGGCGGAGTCATCGATGACGTCGTCGTGGACCAGTGCGCAGGCGTGGAGCAATTCCAACGCGGCGAACAACCTCAGGGTCGGTTCGTCGACAGCATCGTTGGGATCGGCGGTCACGGCACGGTAGCCCCAGTAGGCGAACGCCGGTCGCAGTCGCTTTCCGCCGCGCAGCACGAAGTCTTCCAGGATCGCTATCAGGGCGTCGTAGTCGGTGCCGAGGTACGCGGCGTCGCTGCGCCGTTCGGTCAGGTACTTGCGAAGCTGGTCGGTCACCGCTGCGGCCAACTCTGCGGCGGACGGCACTGCTGAGTGGACGCTCAGTGGGTTGCTCCTGTCTCTTCGCGATCCTCGCCCGGATCTGCGGTCGCAAATCGAGGCGCGGTGTCGCGATCCCGCCAGGCGAGGGCGCCGATCACGCCGGCGACGGCGAACGCCGCCAGGCCGAGCCAGACCGCCGCCGTTCGGAACGAGCGTGTGCTGGGGTCGCTATAGCGGGCCTGGGCACTCATGGTTGTGACGACGCCGGGCTTGAGTTGCCACTCAACGGCACCGGTACCCACCCGTTCGCCGTTCGTTGAGGTGACCTCGCCGGGAAACACGGCGCTAAACCGGACGTCGGCCTCAGGGTCGATGACGGTGGTCAGATCGACGCGACCCTCCAGGATCACCAGATTTCCCGCCCTGCGCAGCGTGATGTCCACTCCGGAGGCGTCTTCACTCAGGTCGGCGAGTTGCGGCAGTTCGGCGAACGACAGGCCGGAGAACGCGGCCTGGGACCCAACGAAGCCGTCCGCCTCGTAGCTCGATACGTCGACCTTCTCGCTGAATGACATGTTCTCGTCGAACTGCGGCCCGCGGTCACTGTCGTTACGGGGCTTGCTGGCCGCGATGATCTCACCGGACACCAGATCGTCGGGAGACACCGTGATCGAGGCCTGGAGACGCAGGCACCCCGTCGCCAGTGGTGCCAGGAACAGAAGCAGCAGCACCAGTGCTCGCAGGCGAGTGCGGCGGGGGCTCCACTCGGGGGATCGCACCAGACGATCGTGCCAGACTCGCACTACAGCGGCAGCGTCCGACCCAGGATGGCGAATGCCCGTGGGTCGCCGGAGAAGTGATAACCCCGGATGATGTCGGTGAAACCCAATCGGCGATACAGCCGCCATGCACGGTTGGCCTCGCCGTTGGTTTCCGGTGTCGAGAGCAGCACATTGGCCTCGTCGCGGTCGGTCAGCAGTCGACGGGCGAGCGCTTCACCCAGGCCGCGGCCCTGTGCGTCCGGGGCGATGTGCAGCTCGGTCAGTTCGAAGTAGTCACCCATTAGGCGGGCGGTCTCCTCGCGGGGAAATCCCATCTGGTGCAGGCCCCGTATCACCTGCTGCTGCCACCACTGATCCGGCGCTCCGCGGTAGCCGTAGGCCACTCCCAGAAGCGACGCGGCCGCCAGTTCCTCAGTCGTCCCAGACCCCACGGTTGGCCCAGACCCCTCGGTGGGCCCAGACCCCTCGGTGGGCCCAGACCCCTCGGTCGGCAGATCAATCTCGACCGCAGCCACTGCTCGCCAGCCGTGCCGCCCGGTGTGCTCGAGCCACATCGACGCTCGCTGGGACTCGGTTCCGCGTGGATACCGCATCGCATCGACATAGATGTTGAGTGCCTCGGGCAGCCGGCGCCGCATGTCGGCGGGCGTCATGTCGATCAGGTAGGTCGCCAACGTCTGGGGTCCCCCTCTCGACGTCGGTCCGGCCGAGGCGGCCGATGGGTCATTATGATGCCGGACGGCCCGACGCCGGGCCCGGTGATGACGTTCGTCTGACGTGGCCGCGGCCGGGGCCGACGAATCGGCGCGCCGGGATACACTCATTCAACGGCAACATCAGGTCAAACTGGGTGGTCGAACTGGGTGGTGTCGGGAACCATGGCCTCGTATCATCTGGGTATCCGATCCGGACGTCGCCGGGTCGTACGCACATACGAGAAGCAACGGCCGAGTTGGGCAAGGAGGGACGAATGCCACTCTCCGATCATGAGCAGCGGATGCTCGATCAGATTGAGAGCGCTCTCTACGCTGAAGATCCCAAGTTCGCCTCCAGTGTTCGCGGGGGAACGCTGCGGGCGCCCTCAGCGCGTCGGCGACTGCAGGGCGCCGGGCTCTTCCTGCTTGGGCTGGCGATGCTGGTGGCCGGGGTAGCGATCAAGGCCACCATGATCGGCGGCTTTCCGGTGCTGTCGATCCTGGGCTTTCTAGTGATGTTCGCGGGCGTGGTCTTCGCCGTCACCGGACCGCGGGGTCCCGGCGGTCCCACGGGCGTGGCCGCACCGAACCAGGCCCGCCAGCGGCGCGCCCGGGGCGCGGGTGGATCCTTTACCAACCGCATGGAGGACCGCTTCCGTCGTCGTTTCGACGAATAGCGCCCACCCGCCAGATAGCACCAGATAGCCCAAGTCGTCACCATTCGGTTCGCCATGATGGGTGGCCGTCGGCTGCCTTTTCCTGAGGGCTCGTTTCGGCCCCACTTCCCCCCACTGCGTCCCGAACTGGGACTTTGGCGATGATCCCCGGTCCGAACCGGGCCATGCGTGTTCTTGACACCCCGAAAAGTGGGAAATTGCGCCGCTTTTAGGTGAATTTTCAGAGCAAAGTGGGGCGATGTGGGGTAATGTGGCGGACATTGGAGCGGCGGTCGCTTCGGGTTGCGGTAGGGGTGAGGAGAGGTGCGCAGCATGTTTCTCGGCACCTACACCCCCAAGTTGGACGACAAAGGACGGCTGACGTTGCCTGCCAAATTCAGAGACGCGCTGGCAGGGGGGCTGATGGTCACCAAAAGCCAAGACCACAGTCTGGCGGTCTACCCCCGCGCACAATTCGAACAGCTGGCGCAACGTGCCACCCGAACGTCCAGGAGCAATCCCGAGGCCAGGGCGTTTCTGCGCAACCTGGCAGCCGGCACCGACGAACAGCATCCGGACACCCAGGGCCGGATCACGCTGTCTGCTGACCACCGTCGCTACGCCGGCCTCGCCAAGGACTGCGTGGTGATCGGGGCCGTCGATTTCCTGGAGATCTGGGACGCCGCAGCGTGGCAGGACTACCAGCAAACCCATGAAGAGAACTTCTCCGCGGCCAGCGATGACGCACTCAGCGACATCATCTGAGTCCGCGGTGGCGCCGCACTCCCGTGCAGCGTGGCCTCTGTCCGAATCGACCCTGACGTACTTCCCCGACGCCAGGTTTGAGACGGACAGGGACCTCGATGCACGGGCGGTGCTCAGCCGACCCGGGTTGCTCCGGCCCGGGTCCCACCGATCCGGAGGATCCGCCGTGGCCCCGTCAGCCGACCCGGCCCCCGACCACGGGCATGTCCCGGTCCTGGTGGATCGATGTCTGGAACTTCTCGCCCCGGCACTGAGCGCCCGCGCAGCTGATGGTTCCGGCGCGGTGCTGATCGATGCCACCCTCGGGGCCGGCGGTCACGCCGAGCGCTTCCTGCGAGAGTTTCCCGGCCTGCGGCTGATTGGGCTTGACCGGGATCCGGA
>SYAA01000167.1 GCA_005789055.1 Actinomycetota bacterium | reverse complement strand
GGCTTCATGATCCAGGGCGGTGACCCGACCGGCACCGGACGTGGCGACGCGGGCTACAAGTTCGCCGACGAATTCCACCCCGAGTTGCAGTTCGACCGGCCGTACCTGCTCGCCATGGCCAACGCCGGCCCGGGAACAAACGGCTGCCAGTTCTTCATCACCGTGGGTCCGACACCGCACCTCACCCGTAAGCACACCATTTTCGGTGAAGTCGTCGACCCGGAGTCGCAAAAAGTCGTTGACGCCATCTCTGGCACCGCGGTGGACCGCAATGACCGCCCGACCGACGCCGTCGTGATTGAGTCGGTCACTATCTCCTAGCGGAGCCCGCATATCCGGCGTCGGTCAGTGCGTCGAGCACCTGCAGTGGCTCGCCGCCGAGATCCCACCGGCTGAGCACGATCAGCTGGGATTCGATGGTATCGATCTCGAGCAACCGCACTTTGCGCCCCAACCGGCGGAACTCGGTGATGCGGATTAACTCGATATCCGCCCGGCGCAATGTCACGGTGCGCAACCAGCCGCGGTAGATCAGGCCGTCGCTGGTGATGGCGAGCCGTGGACGTGCCCGCCACGATCCGGCGGCGAAGAGCGTCAGGCCGAGGGCCGCAACTGCGCTCAGGATGCGCCCGGGCGGATCAGCGGCGATCAACACGCACGCCAGCGCCATCAACAGGCCGGCCAGCCCCACCGCCGCCACCGAAGGCGACGAAGGCCCCCATTCGCGACTATCCACGGAGGGGTTATCCACAGGGGTTATCCACAATGGGGATGAATCACATGCATGTGATTGCCGTCATCGCCAGCGCATCGTCAGCAGCAAGCCAGCGATCATGAAGCCGAACGCGATCGCGTAGTTCCATGGCCCGAGATCGGACATCCACTGCAGCGGCTCCGGCGTGTTGTAACCCGATGCCGCCAGCTGGAAGACCAGCAGCCACAGCAGGCCGATCAGCATCAGGCCGATGAAGAACACGACGAACCAGACGCTGGACGGGCCCGCCTTCACTTTGACCGGGGTGCGGCTGACCGAATTGATGGTGAAGTCGTTCTTCTTGCGAACCTTGGACTTGGGCATGGCGACCTTCACGGATGGTTGTTAGTGCGAAAACGGGCCGGGTCAGCCTGCAAACGAGGTTAACCAGTGCTACGAGATTAACCCAGCGGCGCCGCGAGCAGGTAGTTCCCACCCGGTAGCCTGACAGGCGTGCGAGTCCTCGTTGTCGACAATTATGACAGTTTCGTCTTCAACCTGGTCCAGTACCTGGGTCAACTCGGTGTCGACGCCGAGGTCTGGCGCAACGACGACGTTCGACTGGCCGGAACCGCCGAGATCGCTGCTGCAGCCGAGGAATTCGACGGTGTCCTCCTGAGCCCCGGGCCCGGCACGCCCGAACGCGCCGGCGCCTCCATTGGCGCGGTGCGGGCCTGCGTGGCGACGCGCACACCATTGTTGGGCGTGTGCTTGGGCCACCAGGCCATCGGAGTGGCTTTCGGCGCGACCGTGGACCGCGCCCCGGAACTACTTCACGGCAAGACGAGCGCCGTGTTTCACGCCGACGCGGGCGTGTTGCAGGGTCTCCCCGACCCGTTCACCGCCACCCGGTATCACTCGTTGACCATCCTGCCCGAGTCGGTGCCGCCGGAGTTGGAGGTCACCGCGCGTACCCGGGGCGGCGTGATCATGGCGGTGCGCCACACCGAGCTACCCATCCACGGTGTGCAGGTCCATCCGGAGTCGATCCTGACGGAGGGCGGCCACCGGCTGCTGGCGAACTGGCTGGGTTACTGCGGAACCCGTCCCGCAGAGTCGTTGGTGCGCCGACTGGAGCAGGAGGTCGCCGACACGGTTCACCAAGCGACCGCGTCGGATCCGAGCCGGGTGGCTATGACGCGAAGCTCAACGTGATGGCACCGTCACGATTCACTCCGGCGCCCGGTGACGGACTCTGGGTGACCACCGCGTTGGTTCGCTGACCGCTGTTCGGCACATCCGCGCCCTTGACCAGAGCGCCCGTCCAGCCGAGTGCGCGGAGGTTCGGTTCGACATCCACCCAGAACTGGCCCAGCACGCTCGGCATCACGAATTGGTTGCCCTTGGATACCCTCAGCGTGATCGGGCTGTCCAGGGCAGCCGCGGTACCCGCCGCGGGCTCGGTGGAGAGCACCTGCCCGGGTGGTTCGGTGCTGTCGACCGGCGCCGTCAGAACGGCCGGGAAGCCAAGGGTGTTGAGGTTTTTAGTGGCGAGTTCGGCGGTTTGTCCAGCGACGTCGGGGATATCCCGGGTCCGCGGCCCGGTGCCGACGACGATCGTGATCTCGTTGGTAATCGCCGACGTCTGATTGGCGGGGGGAACCGTGTTCAGCACCCGGTCACGCTGCTCCACCGCTGATGCCGCTTCAGCTTTTTTGAATTTCCCGAAGCCGGCCGCGGTCAATTTTTTGACCGCATCGGCATAGCTCAGCGCCGACACGTCGGGCACCTCGCGTTGCTCGGGCCCGGTCGACACACTGATCAGAATCTCGTCGCCGGCGTTGACGGAGGTGTTGCCCGCGGGGTCGGTCTTGATGACGTGGTCGGGCGGCACGGCGTTGTCGGGCTTCTGCTGGGTTCGAATCTTGAAGCCCTGGGTCTGCAGTTCGGCCACCGCGTCGGCTGAGGGTCGGCCGGCGACGTCGGGTACCTGCACCTCGCGCGGCTTACCGCCGCCCATGTTGATCGCCAGCGTCACCACGACGGTCAGGATCGCCAGAATCGCTGCGGCGCCCAGCCACCGGCCGAACGAACCGCCGCGATCTGCGGCAGGGTCCCGGTAAGCCGCCGCACGCGCGGCTTC
>SYAA01000166.1 GCA_005789055.1 Actinomycetota bacterium | reverse complement strand
TGTCGGTGTACAGCGCCGCCGAGACCACCGCGTACACCGCGACAGCCATGAGCACGACGACCATCGCGACCATCGACATGGCCAGCAGCATCACCCGCCACCGCAGGGACAGCGATGTGGTGGTTTTCTCAGGCACGCCGACCGCCCGTGCGCGCCGTTTCAGTCCGACCATCAGGGCGGTGTCTCACGCAGCACGTAACCCACGCCGCGAACGGTATGGATCAGCCGCGATTCTCCTTCTGCTTCGGTCTTGCGCCGCAGGTAACCGACATACACCTCAAGCGCGTTACCAGAGGTCGGGAAGTCGAAACCCCATACCTCTTCAAGGATTCGGCTGCGGGTGAGGACCCGACGCGGGTTCGCGATCAGCATCTCCAGCAGTGAGAACTCAGTGCGGGTCAGGCTGATCAGCCTGTCGCCGCGGTGCACATCGCGGGTGGATGGGTCCAGGGTGAGGTCGGCGAAGGTCATCACCGCTCCGTCGCCACCGTCCTCCGGTCCGGTGCGGCGCAGCAGTGCGCGCAGCCTGGCCAGCAGTTCTTCGAGGGCGAACGGCTTGGGGAGATAGTCATCGGCCCCGGCGTCGAGGCCCGACACCCGCTCCGACACCGTGTCGCGGGCGGTCAGCACCAGGATCGGCAGATCGTCCCCGGTGCTGCGCAGTTGACGGCACACCTCCAGGCCGTCCAGTCGGGGCATCATCACGTCGAGAACCAGCGCATCGGGGCGTTCGTTGGTGATCGCCTCCAGCGCTTCAACGCCGTCCTCAGCGAGATCGACGGTGTAACCGTTGAAAGCCAGGGAGCGTCGCAGCGACTCCCGGACCGCTCGATCGTCATCGACTACGAGTATGCGCACGATTTCCAGTGTCAACCTATCGACTTAGATTCGTCTGAGAGACGCGCCGCGGCGGCGTCGATCCGCACG
The DNA here is from genome assembly GCA_005789055.1 of Actinomycetota bacterium. GTDB lineage: Bacteria > Actinomycetota > Actinomycetes > Mycobacteriales > Mycobacteriaceae > Mycobacterium. The sequence continues at coordinate 4,513 of SYAA01000166.1, read as the reverse complement.
CCCGAGGTGTTCAGCGCTTGTCGAAATCGATCAGGCCGAGACGGGCGGCCTTGAGCAGCCGTCGCGGAACCTTGTGCTGGCGGCCGCCTACCGCAACCGTGACCAGGCCGGTAGCGGTCGCCTTCCACTGCGAACGCCGACTGCGGGTGTTGGAACGCGACATCCGGCGTTTGGGCACAGCCATGGCGAAGATCTCCTCGTGATGCTGCCGCGTCGATGCCGCGGCCGAAGGGCTAATAATAGCCGCAGAACGCCCACTTCTCCAAAGCGGGCGGGGAGTGGCCGCCCGGGCCGCGTGCACCGGTTAACCTGCCGGTTAGCCGGTTGAGGCCACGGCAGTCCGGACCGCCGAGGGAGGACACACCCATGACGACCGCCGCCGGCGTAGTCCGGATCGGGAACTGCTCGGGTTTCTACGGCGACCGGGCGGCCGCGATGCGCCAGATGCTGACCGGGGGTGAACTGGACTATCTGACCGGTGACTACTTGGCTGAACTGACCATGCTCATCCTGGGCCGCGACCGAATGAAGGACCCAGGCCGCGGCTACGCGAAAACCTTCCTCGCTCACCTTGAGGAGTGTCTGGGCCTCGCGCACGACCGCGGCGTGCGCATCGTCGCCAACGCCGGCGGCCTCAACCCGGCGGGCCTGGCCGCCGCCACCCGCGCACTGGCCGGCAAACTCGGCGTGCCGGCAACCGTGGCCCATGTCGAGGGCGACGATCTGCTGGCCCGAGCCGCCGAATTGGGTTTCGGTTCACCGCTGACCGCCAACGCATATCTGGGTGCATGGGGAATCGTCGACTGCCTGAACTCTGGGGCCGACATCGTCATCACCGGCCGCGTCACCGATGCCTCGGTGGTCGTCGGGCCGGCCGCGGCGCACTTCGGCTGGGCTCGCGGCGACTATGACCGGTTAGCCGGCGCGGTGGTGGCGGGCCATGTCATCGAGTGCGGTGCCCAGGCGACCGGCGGCAACTACTCGTTTTTCACCGGAATCGCCGAACTCGACGACATCGGCTTCCCGCTCGCTGAAATCCGCGACGACGGCTCCTCGGTGATTACCAAGCATCCCAACACCGGTGGACAGGTGAGCATCGGCACCGTCACCGCGCAACTGCTTTACGAGATCACCGGCGCCCGGTACGCCAACCCGGACGCCACCGCCCGATTCGACACGATCGAGTTGAGCGACGACGGCCCGGACCGGGTGCGAATCAGCGGAGTGCGCGGTGAGCCTCCCCCGCCGTCATTGAAGGTCTCGCTCAACAGCATCGGCGGTTTCCGCAACACCACAACCTTCGTGCTGACCGGCTTGGACATCGAGGCCAAAGCGGCTCTGGTACGTCGGCAATTAGAACGCGGGATGACCGACAGGCCGGCCGAAGTGCAATGGACTCTGGCCCGCACCGACCGGGCCGATGCCGGCACCGAGCAGACCGCAAGCGCACTGTTGACCTGTACGGTCCGAGACACCGACCCGGATAAGGTAGGGCGCCGATTCTCCTCTGCCGCAATCGAACTCGCACTCGCCAGCTATCCGGGATTCCACACCACCGCCCCTCCCGGCGACGCTGCGGTGTACGGAGTCTTCACCGCCGGGTATGTGCCGACCACCGAGGTTCACCACATTGCGGTCCACGCCGATGGCACCGCCGCTCCGATCGCCGCGGCCACCGAGACACTCGACCTCAGCCCGGCCGCGGAGCCGGCACTTCCGGAACCACTGCCCGTCGGGCCGACCCGGCGGCTGCCGCTGGGCACCGTCGCGGGTGCCCGCAGTGGCGATAAGGGCGGCAGCGCCAATATCGGGGTGTGGGCGAGCACCGACGCACAGTGGCGATGGTTGGCCAACACCCTCACCGTGCCCCTGGTGCGGCAGTTGCTGCCGGAGACGGCAGAGCTCACCATCACTCGGCACGTGCTGCCCGGAATCCGCGCGCTGAACTTCGTCATCGACGGAATCCTCGGTAAGGGTGTCGCCTACCAGGGAAGGTTCGACCCGCAGGCCAAAGGGTTGGGCGAGTGGTTGCGCAGCCGTCACGTCGACATTCCGGAGGAGATCATCCCGTGAGCATCGCGATCGACACGAACTCCCCGGCCTACGCCGAAGCCGCGGCGGCGATGACGGCCAAGCTGGCCGAACTCGACGCCGAACTCGCTAAGGCCCTGGCCGGCGGCGGCCCCAAATACGTGCAGCGTCATCACGCCCGCGGCAAGCTGACGGCACGTGAACGCATCGAACTGCTCGTCGATGAGGACTCGCCGTTCCTCGAACTGTGCGCGCTCGCCGGCTACGGCACCGAATTTCACGTCGGCGCGAGCGTTGTGACAGGAATCGGCGTGGTCGAGGACACCGAGTGCATGCTGATTGCCCACGATCCGACGGTCAAAGGCGGCACCTCAAACCCCTGGACGCTGAAGAAGGTGTTGCGCGCCCATCAAATTGCCCTGGAGAACCGGCTTCCGGTCATCTCGCTGGTGGAATCCGGGGGGGCGGACCTGCCCACTCAGAAGGAGATCTTCATCCCGGGAGGCCGGATGTTCCGTGACCTGACCCGATTGTCGGCGGCAGGCATCCCCACCATTGCGCTGGTGTTCGGTAACTCCACCGCCGGCGGTGCCTACATCCCCGGCATGAGCGACCACGTGGTGATGATCAAGGAACGCTCGAAGGTGTTCCTGGCCGGCCCACCCCTGGTGAAGATGGCCACCGGCGAGGAATCCGACGACGAATCGCTCGGCGGGGCCGACATGCACTCCCGCATTTCAGGCCTCGCCGACTACTTCGCCGACGACGAACTCGGCGCCATCGCCATCGGACGACGAATCGTGTCCCGCCTGAACTGGGTCAAGCAGGGCCCTGCACCGAGGCCGGCAACCGAACCCACGTCCGACCCGGAGGAACTTCTCGGCATCGTGGGGCCCGACTTGCGGATTCCGTTCGATCCGCGGGAGGTGATCACCCGCATCGTTGACGGGTCGGACTTCGACGAGTTCAAACCGCTCTACGGCCACTCACTGGTCACCGGTTGGGCGAACCTGTACGGCTACCCGATCGGCATTTTGGCCAACGCCCGCGGCGTGCTGTTCAGCGAGGAGTCTCAGAAGGCGACCCAATTCATTCAGTTGGCGAACCGGTCAAACACCCCACTGTTGTTCCTGCACAACACCACCGGTTACATGGTCGGTAAGGCCTACGAGGAGGGCGGCATCATCAAGCACGGAGCGATGATGATCAACGCCGTGTCCAACTCGACCGTGCCACACATCTCGCTGCTGATCGGCTCGTCCTACGGCGCCGGCCACTACGGGATGTGCGGACGGGCCTTCGACCCCAGGTTTCTGTTCGCCTGGCCCAGCGCGAAGTCGGCGGTGATGGGCGGCGCGCAGTTGGCCGGCGTGCTCTCGATCGTCAACCGGGCCGCGAGCGAGGCGCGCGGACAGCAGGTGGACGAGGCCGCCGACGCCGCCCTTCGTGCCGCGGTCGAAGCGCAGATCGAAGCGGAGTCACTGCCGATGTTCCTGTCCGGGCGACTCTACGACGACGGGGTCATCGACCCCCGCGACACCCGCACCGTGCTGGGGATGTGCCTGTCCGCGATCGCCAGTGGCCCGATCCAGGGGGCGTCGAACTTCGGCGTCTTCCGGATGTAGCGGAGCATCCCGTGATCACCCGTGTTCTGGTCGCCAACCGTGGCGAGATCGCCCGCCGTGTTTTCGCGACCTGCCGACGTCTCGGTATCGGCACCGTCGCGGTCTACACCGACCCCGACGCCCAGTGTCCGCATGTGGCCGAAGCCGACGCCCGCGTCCGCATCAACAGCTATTCCGACGGCGCGGAGATCATCGAGGCGGCCCGCGCGGCCGGTGCCGGCGCGGTGCATCCCGGTTACGGGTTTCTCTCGGAGAATGCCGGATTCGCCCGTGCCGTCAACGATGCCGGGCTGGTGTGGATCGGGCCGCCGGCCGCCGCGGTCGAGGCAATGGGTTCGAAGATCGAGGCCAAGAAGATCATGGCCGCCGCCGGGGTGCCGGTCCTCGCCGAACTCGACCCCGCCACCGTGTCCCAGCAGCAGTTGCCGGTGCTGGTCAAAGCGTCGGCCGGTGGTGGTGGTCGCGGGATGCGGATAGTGCACTCCCTGGCTGAGCTGGACGAGCAGGTGAGAGCCGCGCGGCGCGAGGCGCACTCGGCCTTTGGCGATCCGACTGTGTTCTGCGAGCGCTATCTTCCGCGCGGGCGTCACATCGAGGTGCAGGTAATGGCCGACCGGTACGGCACCCTCTGGGCGATCGGTGAACGGGAGTGCTCTATCCAGCGCCGGCACCAGAAGATCATCGAGGAGGCACCTTCGCCTCTGGTGCAGCGCATTCCAGCCATGCGGGAGAAATTGTTCACCGCCGCCCGGCTGGCGGCCGCCGCCATCGCCTACACGGGTGCGGGAACGGTGGAGTTCCTCGCCGACGAGGACGGCGAGTTCTTCTTCCTGGAGATGAACACCCGGCTGCAGGTG
>SYAA01000165.1 GCA_005789055.1 Actinomycetota bacterium | reverse complement strand
GTACAACGCCCTGGTGGCCCGGGCCTATGAGCTAGGTGTCAAGCGCACCATCATCCGCACCCGGCAGTTCCCGGATCCGGCCCCGGCCGGCGTCCTTCCCGGCCCGGCCACTCTGCCGGCCACGATCAGGGTCTGAAGCAGTCCGTAACGAAGGGTTTCGTAGCAATGGGTAAACGTCGGGCTTTGTTGGGCACGGGCGCGGTTGTCGTCGGGGTGGGGTCGGCCTTGATCTCCGGTGCCGGGGTGGCTGTCGCTGATACCGCTGAATCTGATGCGGGTGCTGCGTCGTCGGCTGCTCGGGCTGATGCGTCGGCCCCGGCGAGGACCGTACCGCGTCGCGCGACCGGCGCAGCGACGGGCGCGACCAGCGAACCGGTCGCCGATAGCGAAGCGTCCGCCGAGCGGTCGGCCCCGACGGCCTCTCGCACGACTGTGCGGGCGGGTGCCGATCGGTCGCGTCGTGCGGCGCGGAACACGTCGTCGGCGGCCCGGGCTGAGGTGCCGGCGGCGGTCAGTGAGCCGGCCCTGAGCCCGGTCGAGTTCGACGCCCCGAGTCTGCCTGCCGCCGCCCTTCCGGCCGCCGCGCAGGTTGCTGCCCCGGCCGCGGTGGTGGGTGCGCAGCGAACGCCAGTCACGCAGACCCTCGCAGCGGCGACTCGGGCGGGGGCCTTGCCGGCGGCGTATGTTCCGCGGCCGGCGCCGGCGCCGGCGGTGGCGTTGTTGGCCGGTGTGATGTCTGCTTTGGGGTGGCGTCCGGGCGCTGATGTGGTGACGGCGTTTCCGGCGGTGGCCCCGGTGGCGAGTACTCGCCAGGGTGTGACCGCTGCGGCGGTGATTGGTACGCCGGTGGCGGCGGCGCCGCCGGATCCCACGGCGTTCGAGGCCGCGGCCGCCGCGATGGATCCGTTGTTGCCGGGGGCTAGTAATGGTGTGACGGGTGTGCAGGTGGGGCATTCGCGTCTGGAGATTCCGGGTGCGTTCATCGGTAATACGGTGGCTGCGGATTGGTATTTCCCGACGCAGGCTGACGGCACCATCGATGCTCAGGGTGTTATTTGGTTGCAGCATGGTTTCGGGGCGAGCAATACGTTCTATTCGGCGTTGGCCACCGATCTGGCGCAGCGGACCAACAGCATTGTGGTGGCTCCGACGTTGTCGTCGTTGCCGTTCACGTTCTCCGGTGGTTGCCTGATTTGTTCGACCTCTCAGCAGGCTGTGGCGGATGTGTTCCTTGACCCGGATCGCTCTGCGTTGGTGACCAGTGCCCAGGATGCCGGTTACACCGGGAATGTTTCCGAATTGCTCGGCGCATTTGTGCTCTCCGGGCATTCCGCCGGCGGCGGGTTCGCGACCGCGACGGCCGCCGACTATGTCAGCGAAGGTGACGAACTGCTGGGTGTGGTGATGTTCGACGGTGTCTCCAACGGCACCTTCGATGACACCTTCACCGATCAGTTGGCAACGCTCACCGACATCCCGGTTTATCAGATCGCCGCGCCCGCGCAGGCGTGGAACAACTTCGGCGCCACCACCAACCAGTTGCTGGCCGCCCGGCCCGGCGTGTTCAACGGCGCCGTACTGGTCGGGGGATCGCACGTCGACTCGATGCTCGGGGTCAACCCGATCATCGACTTCGTCCTCCAGTTGGTCACCGGGTTCTCCCCGGCCGGCAGCACTGCGGCCGTCTACAACCTGAGCAACGGCTGGATCAACGACCTCTATGTCGGTGCGACACCGCAGGCGCCGCAGTACGGCCTGTATTCGGCCGCCAACGAGCAGATCATCACGGGCGGCACCGCCGCGGTGAGCCTGCCCACCACGTTCGCCAACAATCTTTCGCCGCTGGACACGTTGCTCAAAGACGTGGTCGACGCCGTCGGGTCGCTCTTCGGCCTGACCCCGACCCCGGTGGTCAACACCGGGTCCAATGGTGTCACCGGCTATGTGAAGCCGCAGTTTTCCAACGGGGTCACCGGAGTGCGGACCGGGTCGTCCACATTGCTCATTCCCGCCGGGGACAACGGGGTCAGCGGCCTCGCAAGCTGGTACTTCCCGACCCAGGCCGACGGCTCGGTGCAGGCCAACGGCATCATCTGGCTGCAGCACGGTAGTAGTCGGGGCCTGCAGGTGCCGTTGAACTTGGCGTACACGGCCTTAGCGCTGGCGCTGGCACAGGAGACCAACAGCATCGTGGTGGCCCCCGCCGACTATGGCACTCCGTTCGACCGGGACGCCGCCGCCACGATGTTCCTCGGCGACCGCTCCGAGCTGAACGTCAGCGCCAACGCGGCCGGCTTCGAAGGGACGCTGCCGCAGACGTTCATCCTCACCGGGCATTCCGCGGGCGGCGGGTTCGCCACCGCGGTCGGCGCCAACACCATCCTCAACGGCGCCGCCGAGGACCTCCTCGGTGTGGTGATGTTCGACGGCTTCTCGCGCCCCCCGGCTTTCACCGAACAGTTGCAGGCGCTGGACGACGCCGGCATCCCCGTTTATCAGATCGCCGCCCCGCCGCAAAGCCCGGGGAACGCCTGGGGTCTGGCCACCGAGGCAATGTTGGACGTGTACGCGGGTCAGTTCTTCGGTGTGCAGATCGACGCCGGCTCGCACAACGACTCACTCGGCGGCACCGATTTCCTCGCCTATCTGGCCAACGAGATCATTCCGTTCATCGGTTACCGGCCGTCCCCGCCTGGGGCCAAGGCCGCGGTGCGCACCTTCGCCACCGGCTGGATCAACGATCTCTACGCCGGCAAGGGCCCGACCGATCCGGCCTACGGCATTTACGGTGTCCCCAACGACGGCACCTACGTGCCCAACCGGGCCATCGTGATGGGCGAGGCCGGGGCGACCACCCTGCCCGCGCCGCCGCCGGTCGTTGTCGACGCGAGCCTGCCCCCGAGCCAGAACTACCTGGGCACCTGGTACGAGCAGGGTAGCGTCCGACAGTTCTTCTCCCTCGGCCTGGTGAACACCACCGCGACCTACAGCCTCAATGAGAATGGGTCGATCAAGGTGGAGAACTCCGGCAACTACTTCTTCAACGACGGCCCGCAGTCCTCCATCACCGGATCGGCCGTCTCGGTCAACCCGGTCTACAACACCCGCCTGCAGGTAGGCTTCTTCTTCTTCCAGCCCAACCCCGACGAACCGGCCGCAGAACCCGGTAACTACTGGATCCTGGACTACGCGCCGGACTACTCCTGGGCCATCGTCGGCGACCCGAATGGCACCTCGGGGTACATCCTGACCCGCGACAAGATCGTCGACGAGGACTTCTACAACGTCCTGGTCGACCGGGCCTACCAACTCGGCGTGAACCGCCAGATCATCCGCACCCAGCAGTTCCCGGATCCGGCCCCGGCCCCGGCCGGCGTGCTGCCCGGCCCGGCCACCCTGCCGGCCACGATTCGCCTCTGAACGGCCTGGGAAATCAGCTGCGCGAAACCCCGCGTTTTCCCTTGACGGGAGGCGCGGGGTGGTTCACTCTGTGTTTCAACGTGCGATGGGTTTCAACGTGCTACCGGTTGCAACGTGCTGCGAGCGCGGGTCCGCGCCAGCATGCGCAATTTGAGGTCGGCGCGGTTGTGCGCTATTGTTGATCTTTGCGCTGGTTCCCTCCTGCCCACCCCTATCGCACCCTGACATCGTGGTCCTGGTCTGAGTTAATTCCGTCAAGCTCAGTGACCCTTCACGTGTCGTGCGCTCTGGCGGTACCGGGTAGGTCATGACCGGCCGAAAACGCAGATGAGCGGCCAAAAGGCCCGGCGAACGCCGGTCGCCAGCAGTCCGCATGAAGTGCCGGAAGGAATGCATCTTGGCAGTCTCCAGCCAAAGCAAATCGACCACCAGTTCTTCGAACTCGGTTCCGGGGGCGCCGAACCGAATCTCTTTCGCCAAACTTCGCGAACCGCTCGAGGTGCCCGGCCTGCTCGACGTGCAGACCGACTCCTTCGACTGGCTGATCGGCGCGCCGCGGTGGCGTGAGATCGCCAAGGCGCGTGGCGACGTCGACCCCAAGAGCGGACTGGAAGAGGTCCTCGACGAGCTGTCGCCGATCGAGGACTTCTCCGGCTCGATGTCCCTGAGCTTCACCGACCCGCGCTTCGACGAGGTCAAGGCACCCGAGGCCGAGTGCAAAGACAAGGACATGACGTACGCGGCCCCGCTGTTCGTGACGGCCGAGTT
>SYAA01000164.1 GCA_005789055.1 Actinomycetota bacterium | reverse complement strand
GCTACCTCGACTTGATCACCGGCCGGGTCAGGACCAATGTCGAGGCGGCGGTGCGAGTTGGCAGCGAGACCCAGCAGCAGGCCGATTCCGTGCTCGCCGCCTGGCGGGCCGCGGTCGAGCAGGTCCGCACCACCGGGACGGCGCCGGTTGATCTCCCGGATGGACTGAGCGCGATCGTCAACCCCGGCAACGTCAAGGCCGTCGTCGAATCCGATGCGATCGACCCCGTCGACGTGGCGACCCGAATTCCCGCGGCCACGCCGGTGCTGCTTACCTGCTCGGACTCCGACGGCCAGGCGCCGTGCTCGCAGATGCAGCCGTTGGTCTCCGCGCTGGACAGGACTGCGCTGCAGTTCGTCGAACTCTCCGGTGTCAACCACGTGCTGCGCGACGACCCGACCGACAACGTCGCCGGCTACGCCCGCAAGGGTCCGTTGTCGCCGCAACTCACCGCCGCACTGGACGCGTTCGTCGACCAGTAGCGCACTAAAGTTCAACGCATGGGGTTCAACGCGTGGATGTTGACGGATTCCGGGCTGGGGATAGCTTGACCGATCGCACTAACGGATCCTCCGAGGAGTCCCCACCCTGTCCTAGCGTGGCGCCATGACTGATGACCGGATGCTCGCCCGAATCGCCGCACTGCTGCGCCAAGCCGAAGGTACCGATAACGCCCACGAGGCCGAGGCCTTCATGGCCGCCGCGCAACGCCTGGCCACGATGACGTCGATCGACCTTGCTGTCGCGCGCACACACGCCGCCACCCGAACCGGTGCCCAGACTCCGACCCAGCGCACGATCACCATCGGCGAGCCGGGAAGTCGCGGGCTGCGCACCTACGTTCAACTGTTCGCCGCGATCGCCGCCGCCAACGACGTCCGGTGCGACGTCGCGTCGAACTCGACGTTCGTCTACGCGTACGGGTTCGCCGAGGACATCGACGCCAGCCATGCGCTGTATGCCAGCCTGGTCGTGCAGATGGTGCGATCCTGCGATGCCTACCTCGCCACCGGTGCGCACCGGCCCACGCCGACCATCACCGCACGGCTCAACTTCCAACTCGCCTTCGGTGTTCGGATCGGCCAGCGGCTCGCCGACGCTCGGGACGAAGCGAAACGAGAGGTGACTGAGTCGCGGACAGTTGCGCCCGGAACCGCGATCGCGTTGCGCAACAAGGAAATCGAGTTGCGCGACCACTACCGCACCGAGTCCAAGGCGCGCGGCACCTGGCGGGCCACCAGCGCTACGGCGGGTTACTCCTCGGCGGCGCGACGTGCCGGTGACCGCGCCGGCCGGGCGGCCCGGTTGGGCGGGAGCCCGGAATTACCGGGAGCCCGGACCCGGCTGCCACGGTGAGTGGCCGCGACACTGGGCGGTCCCGGGTCTATGCGGCTGAGCACTTCGTTCGCACCCTTTTCGACCGCGCCGCCGGACACAGTTCGCGCGCCATCGACTTCTTCGGCGAGTCGATCACCCTTCCGCCGGAAGCCAGGTTCGGATCGGTGGAGTCGGTGCAGCGATATGTCGATGAGGTGATGGCGCTGCCTGCCGTCGCGGCACGCTGGCCGCAGCGGGGCACGCTCGCGGTACGGGCCCGCCGTGCGGCGACTGCCGCACACTACGAAAACCTCGATGGCGCTGGCGTCATCGCCGTTCCGGAACGCGGGGCGGCCGGGTGGGCGATGCGGGAACTCGTGGTGCTCCATGAGTTGGCGCACCATCTCGACTCCGGCGGCGGCCCAGCGCACGGCCCGGCGTTCGTCGCGACGTTCTGTGAGTTGGCTGCCGCGGTGATGGGTCCGGAGGTGGGTCACGTGCTGCGGGTCGTCTACACCAAAGAAGGCGTCCGCTAGCAGGCTGCGTCAGCCCGCCGCCGCGATCTCCACCGGCACCGCGTTGAGCACCGCGTTGCCGGACAACGGATCCAGCAGCGAATCGTCGAAGAGGCTGTTGACGTTGACGCCCGGATTTCGCGCGGCGACCGACATCCGGGTCCCGGGTGCGGTGTGCCCCCAGCCGTGCGGCAGTGACACCACGCCGGGCCGGATGGCATCGGTGATCTCCACCGGCACCTCCAGTTTGCCGCCCGGGCCGGTCACCACGGCCAGATCCGTCACGCCCAGCCGGGAGGCGTCGTCGGGATGGATCTGCAGGGTGCACTGATTGGAACCGCCGGACAGTGCCGGCAGGTTATGCATCCAACTGTTATTGGAGCGCAGCTGCCGGCGCCCGATGAGCAGGAAGCCGTCGTCGCGGCTGCCCAGTGAGGCGTGCAACCGCGGGATGTCGGCGAGGATCGGCTCGGGCGCCAATTCGACCATGCCTGAAGGGGTCCGGAGGATTTCCGGAATCTGACGCGTGAGCGCGCCCAGGTCGATGCCGTGCGGGTTGTCTTTCAGCCGCTGCAGGGTCAGGCCATCGGGCGTGGCTCCGAAGCCGTCGCCGTACGGGCCCAACCGAAGCATCATGTCGAGTCGGCGCTCATAACCCGGTCCCTCGGGGAGCATGGCGGTCAACTCTTCGACCGTGCGGCCGGCGACCGGGGAGTGCGGATCGGCGACCTCGCGGCCCAGCTTCGCGGCGATCGCCTCGTCGTCGACCAGTGCCGGGTCGGCATCGGCTCCCAGGCCCTTGATGATCAATGTCAGGCGGGACAAGATCTCGCACTCGTCGGGCCGGCCCTCGGCCAGGGGCAGAACAGCCGGGGTGTACCGGGCGTTATTGCGCACTGATGCCGCAGCGAAGGCGATGTCAAAATGGCCCGCACGCGACGGTGGCGGGGGCGGCAGTATCACGTCGGCATGCCGCGTGGTCTCGTTGAGATAGGGGTCGACCGACAGCATGAAGTCGACGGTCTCGAGGGCGTCAGACAGGCGCGGGCCGTCGGGAGCGGACAGCACCGGATTGCCGCCGATGGTGATCATCGCCCGGATTTGCCCGTCACCGGGTGTCTCGATCTCCTCCGGGATTGCCACGGTGGGCATTTCGGACATCACCTCCGGATAGCCGGAGACCCGGCTGTTCCAGCGGCCCGTCGTGAAACCGCGGCCCGGGCGTGCCGATCGAGGTGCGGCGGCCACCGATGACCTGGCGAACATCACCCCACCGGGCCGGTCGAGGTTGCCGGTCAGGATGTTCACGACGTCCACCAGCCAACTGGTGATGGTGCCGAACTCGACGGTCGAGGTGCCCATCCGGCCGTACACCGCCGCACTGGAGGCCGCCGCGATCTCGCGAGCCAGGGTGCGGATCTCCTGGGCCGAGACCCCGCAGTGCTCGGCGACCGCCTCGGGCGGAAAGTCCACCGCCGCGGCACGAACCTGCTCGACGCCGGTGACGTGGTCGGCCAGTGCGCCGAGGTCCACCAGGTTCTCGTCGAAGAGCACGTTGACGACGGCGAACAGAAGCGCACCGTCGGTGCCGGGGCGCGGCGCGATATGGCTGTCGGCCATCTCGGCGGTGCGTGTCCGGTTTGGATCCAGCACCACCAGCCGGCCGCCGCGCTGCCGGATCGCTTTGAGCTTCCCGACAAAATCAGCTGCGGTGGCGAGACTTCCGTTGGAGACCAACGGGTTTCCGCCGATGATGACCAGATAGTCGGTGCGATCAAGGTCGGGAATCGTGAACGGAATCGGCGCGCCGTACATGTAGCCACACGCGACGTGTTTGGGCATCTGATCCAACGTGCTGGCCGAAAAGATGTTTCGGGTTCCCAGAGAACGGATCACGCCGGGTGTGTACAGCCCGCCGGCAATGGTGTGGGCATTGGGGTTGCCCAGGTAGATCCCCACCGATGACCCTCCGGTGGCGCCGATGACGCGCGCCAGGCCCTCGGCGGTGGCGGCGAATGCCTCGTCCCATGTGGTCTCGACGAGCTCGCCGTCACGGCGCACCAGTGGGCGTTGGAGGCGGTCGGGGTCGTTGTCCAGTTCGGCGAAACCGGCGCCCTTGGGGCAGATGAATCCGTGACTGAAGACGTCATCGCGGTCTCCCCGAGCGCCGGTGACGCGGCCATCATCGATGGTCAGCACTAACCCGCAGGTGGCTTCGCACAGTGGACAAATGCGCAATGCGGTTCGGCTCATTTGAGCTACTCTGCGGCACCGTCGGCTGGCAGGCAAGGAACTCCCGGACGGCCAGCCGGAAGAAAACGGTTCGCAATCGATGACAAGTTTGCTATCTTTCCGGTGGTTGATCTGAAATCAGCAGGAAGGGCGGGGACAATGAACGCGACGGAAGTTGCCCACAAGCTCAAGTCGGCCAGGAAGCCGGCCACCAAAATGGCCATGATGGGCGCCACCGTCGTGACCGCGGCCGCTGTTGCGGTGGGCTCGGCGCCACTGGCGAGTGCGGCGCCGCTCTACATCGATCAGCAGGTTTTAACCGCGGGTCCGCTGGTTAACCTGCTGCCCGCGCTCGGGATCACCTCGGTGGGCCCCATCGACCTCGGGGCGATCCCGGTTTACGCCCCGGACGGCGCGTTCCTGACGCTGCAATTGGTGCCCATCGCTTATGACACCCAGAACATTTACAACACCGTCAACGCTCTGCCGTTCAAGCGTCGCACCGGCTTTCTCGGTGCTAACGCGAACTTCTTCGACCGGGTCTACAGCCTCACCGGCACCACCGCCGGGCAATTCCCGGCAATCCTGAGCTCGGGTATAGGGACCGGCAACACGGTCCAGGCCTACCGCACCCAAATCGCCACGGTGCTCAACAACGGTGCCGCTCCGAACGGCTATACGCCCTACCAGCCCTCTGCGATCAACAACGTGCCGAACGAGACCAACCAGGTTCTGCTGCTACTGCGGAACACGTATCGCCCCAATGGCGGCTTTCAGGCGAGGTTTGCCCCGCTGCTGAACCTTTTCGGCGTTGACACGGCGATGCCCGCCCCCGGGTTCGTCAACAGCCCCAACGGTCAGATCAAGCTCAACACCGGGACCGTCGATCTGACCTGGGCGTATGACCCGATATCCGACTTCCCTGTCACACTCAACCCGTTCGCGATCGCCAACAGCCTGCTGGCCGGACTGCCGACCAATCTCGTCGGCGGGCTGGATCAAAGCATCGGTGATCCCAGCGGAATCGTCTTCACCAACGCCAATGGAGACGTTGTCAACCTGACCGGACTGGGTCTCAGTGTCGCCAGTGTCCTCGGCATCCTCAACCGGATCGCCGGAAGCTCCCTGGGCATCGGGGTCGACGAGGGGAAGGCTTTCTACGGAGCCCTCGTGCCCAACGATTTGCCGCTACTCGAACCGTTGCGGCTGCCGTCGCGGCTGATCAACGCGGTCTTCGGGACCGATCTGGGTACCCCGTTCGCCGATGCGCTGCAGCCGGCATTCGAGATCCTTGTGAACACCGGCTACTCCGACGTCATCGCACCGAATAACTTGGACAGCTGTGCCGTCAAGTGCGACACCGCCGATGCCCAGACCTACGCGCAACTGGGCTACAGCGCCTACGACCGAAGCTTCCTCACGCCTTCGGTTGCAGAGCCGTTCCTGTCGGTGAATCCGCTGACCCCGGCGGAGTGGCTGCAGGTCCCCGGTGACGTGGTGCGCGCGCTGTTCACCGGCTTCAGTGACGTGTTCTTCCCGCCGGCCCCGGCGACCCCGCCGGCGTCGGTGCTGCCCAGCCTCGCGCCGCCGGTATCGGCGGCCCGGACCCTGGCGGCCGCCGAGGCGCAACCCGCTGTCGTAGCCGATGACGTGGCGGCACCGGACCCAGCACCGGTGGCCGCACCGCGGACCGACGTATCGACCCCGGTGGTTTCGGCCCGCAAGGCCCGCAGCACCGCGCAGCGGGCACCGGCGGCGGTGAATGCCCCGGCGGAGGCAGCGGCCGCGGAGTCGCGCGACGACGCGGCCACGTCAACGGCCGGTCAGAGCAGGGACGCGGCGACGCCGACGCGGGCCGTGCGGTCTGCCGCTCGCGCAGCGGCGGCCGACTAGTCGCAGACCGCACCCTGGGCGGCTGAGCCCACCAGCTTGCAGTACTTGGCCAGCACGCCGCGGGTGTAGCGCGGCGGCGGCGGAGTGAAACCGGCTCGGCGCGAATCGAATTCGGCGTCATCGACGAGGATGTCGAGGGTTTGGTTCGCTACGTCGAGTCGAATCCGATCACCGTCGGCGACGAAGGCGATCGGTCCGGCGTCGACGGCCTCGGGAGCGACGTGGCCGACGCACAAGCCGGTGGTGCCGCCGGAGAACCGGCCGTCGGTCAACAACAGCACGTCCTTGCCCAGTCCGGCGCCCTTGATCGCACCGGTGATGGCCAGCATCTCGCGCATGCCCGGCCCACCTTTGGGGCCCTCATAGCGGATC
>SYAA01000163.1 GCA_005789055.1 Actinomycetota bacterium | reverse complement strand
GGCCGACAGACCGGCGGTGTTGTCCGCCTCCTCGTCCTTGCCCATGGTGCAGGCCAGTATCCCAGTCCGGACCGGCGCCTCCCGGCTCCGCTTCCCCGAATCGGCGGTCCCACCCGGTTACGATCGCGCCGTGACACCGTCGAAGGCGCTGACCAGGATCGCGGGATTGCTCGGACTGCTGGCGTTGATGGTGTCGCTGGCCGTGCCGGCGTCGGCCGAACCACCCACCGCCGCGCCGTCGCAATGGATCGTGGTCGGTGTGCCCGCCACGGACGCGACGACGGGCACCCTCACCGCCTACCAACGGGTCGGGCAGCAGTGGAAGGCGGTCCTGGGGCCGACGCCCGCCAAGGTCGGCGAACTTGGTATCGGTATCCCCGCCGATGGCGTTTACCGCACTCCCGAGGGCACGTTCGCATTCGACCAGGCCTTCGGGCGGGAACCCAACCCCGGTACCAAGATGCCGTATTTCCAAGCCACCAATCAGGATTGGTGGGACGAGGATGCCGCCTCGCCGACCTACAACACCCACGTGCGATCGGCGGAGAACCCGTCGTCGATCACCGAGAACCTCTACGACTCAGGTCCGGTCTATGACTACGCGGTCAATATCGCGGTCAACCCGCAACGGATTCCCGGGAAGGTGTCGGGGATCTTTCTGCACGTGACCGATGGCAACCCCACCTGGGGATGCGTGGCCATCGGCCGCGAAGAGATGCGCTCGATCCTGACCTGGCTGGACCCTGCCGCTGCGCCGCGGATCACCATCGGCGTTGGAAATCCTTCGCTGATTCCGGTCGGTTCCTGATCGCAGCAGCCTTTCCGGGTGCCACAATTCGGCCATGAGCCAGGACGGGCCGGGTGTGAGCGGGGATGGCGAGGTCATCGACCCGCCGATGGAGGGCCTGAAATCCAAGGGTCTGAAGAAGGGGTCGATCTCGCTGATCGGCGCGGTGGCGATCGGGCTGGCCGCCACCGCTCCGGCCTATTCGCTGACCGGCGCACTGGGTCACGGAGCTAACGAGGCCGGCTACCAGATGCCGGTGGTCTTCATCATCGCGGTGATTCCGATGTACTTCATCGCCCTGGCCTACAAGCACCTCACCGACGCCGCACCGGACGCAGGCACCGTGTTCACGTGGGGCTCCAAGGCGATCATGCCTCACATCGGCTGGATCGGTGGATTTGCGCTCATGCTGTCCAGCATCCTCGCCGGCGTGGGCGCCGCCGGCATCACGGTGAGTGCGGCGACCTCCGCGTTCGGATTCGACGATCCACCGGACTGGCTGAAGGTGTTGATTGCCGCAGGGTTCATCTTCATCACGACGTGGCTGGTTGCCCGGGGCGCGGAGGAATCCTCCCGCACCACGATCATCCTGACCGTCATCCAGTACGGCGGGTTGCTGTTGTTCGCCGCGATACTGGCGATCAACATCTTTCGCAGGGAACGCAATGCGACGGCGCAGCCATTCTCGTGGGAGTGGTTCAACCCGTTTGCTATTACTTCTTTCAGCGCGCTACTCGGCGGCTTCCTCGTAGCGGTCTTCATCTTCTGGGGCTTTGATGCCGCCCTGTCGATGTCGGAGGAGACCGAGGGCACTGCCGAGCAGTCCGGTCGCACCGGTGTGACGGCGATCTTGATCACCGTCATCACCTACGTAGTGTTCAGCGTCGCGGCGCTTGCCTATGCCGGCATCGACGACAGCAGTGAGGGAAGCCTGACGAATGCCGCCAACATCGATGACATCTTCTCCGGTTTGGCGCGCGATGCCGTCGGTCCGGGCGGGGCACTGATCGCCGCGGTGATCGTTGGTCTGTCGGCATTCTCGGCAACCCTGTCTACGGTCATGTCGACGGTTCGCGGGGTGCTGTCGATGGCCACCTATAAGGCACTGCCCGGTCGCTTCGCCTCCGTCGACGATGTCCGGCAGACGCCGACGTTCGCGACGTGGTTCATCGGCCTGACGACACTCGCCATTTATGGCGGCCTCGTGATGGTGAGCGACAGCATCGTCGAGGACTGCGTCTACAGCGTCGGTATCGCCATCATGACCTACTACTCCGTGGTGGCCGTGTCATCGGTGCTGTACTTCTGGGACACCGCATTCGGTCACTGGCGCACCGCATTAGAGCAGGTGATCCTGCCGGGTATCGGTGCCTTGGTGCTCATCCCGGTCGGTCTCTTCGAGGCCTACCAGATGATGAGCCCGGAATACGGTTCGGGCGGTTCGCTCGCCGGGATCGGTACCGTGTTTGTCATCGGTGTGCTCAGCCTGATCGGCGGAGTCATTCTGATGATCATCTGGAACCTGAAGTCGCCAGCTTTCTTTCGCGGCGAGACGCTGGCGCGCGAGCGTACCCATCGGATCGGGAAAGGCTGAATCCGTCTACAGAAAGCGAACCTCTGCGGTTGCGATGTCGTAGTAGGCGCCAACAATAGCGAATTCGTCGGATTGCTCGGCCTCTCTGAGCATTACGCTGTCCCGGCGGATTTGGTCCTTGACCGCGCGCACGTTTCGCGTGATCGCATCCTCGAGACTGGTAGCGCCAGCAATTGCGGGCCTGATGGCGTCGACAACCGACTGAATGTTGCCGCCTGGTTCCGCATTCGTGTACGCGGCGTTGACCGCCCCGCAGTCCGAGTGGCCGAGGACCACCAACAGTTTGGACTTCAGCACCGCCTGGCCGTATTCCAGGCTCCCCAGGTTGGTGGGTGAGACCGCGATGTTCCCGGCCTCGCGCACGACGAAGATGTCGCCGACAAATTGGTCAAAGATGATTTCCGGCGCAAGCCGACTGTCGGCGCAGCCGAGAACGCTGGCGAACGGTTCTTGTTTCTGATCTATCCCGGAAGTCCAGAGGAGTTCGATATCGGCGGTGTTGCGAACTTGCGGTGCGTTCGTGGCAAAACGTGCGTTGCCGTCGACCAGCGCCTGGACGGCGTCGTCGGGGGTCCCAGGTCTGGGCGGCGGGCCCACGCTGTCGATGACCTCTTTGGCGGTCCTGGTCGTGCTGCAGGCCGCGAGGGTTAACGCCGCCACTGGCAGAGCGCCAAGAAATAGTCGTCGTGTTGTCATAGGTCTACCTTCGCGTCAGGGCTTCATTTCATAGGCGCTGCTATACGACAGCACCTCGGAAACAAACGCCTGCTCGGCCTCGGGTTGGATGCGGGGCTTGCGAATGATTGTCAACGCGGCAGTACTCTGCTCCTCGGTAGCCGACGCCTGACCGTGCAGTTGCACGGCTTGGTCGGCCATATCGCGGACGAACACCGCAAACATCCGATCAAGATGCGCCTCGGCGAGATCGGACAGGTCGCTGACTGAGCCGGGGCGTGTCTCGCCGTGGTCGAACGCCAGCGCAGCGGACTCGAGAATCAGCTCGGCGTAGACGATCTGGGCGAAAAGCTGTCCCAGCACCTGCAGATAGTCGAGATCCTTCTGCTGAGTGTCCGTGGGCGGGGCAGTCAGAACAAGCTGAGTGAACGCGTCGATCTGCTCGCGGAAGATACGCACGTTGGCAAGGTGGGCGAACCGGTCGAAGGTTGGACGCCAATCGGCGAATCCGATCGAACCTAGGCCCTTGGCCGGACCCTGGTGGAAAAGATACGCGTCGTCGCCGCTGTCCTGGCGGACTGGGATCGGCGAATACTGTTGTGCCGCACCGTGTGCCGCCCCCAGATAGCGCGGCATAAATTTCAGCACGAGCGCTATATTGACGTGCACCGTGCCCTCAAGTTTGGGCAGCGCCCGGATGTCGGCGGTCGCCCGGCTGAAATAGGTGTCGCGTTCGAAGCCGCGTGCCGCGATGACATCCCACAACAGATCGATGACGCGCTCGCCCTCGCTGGTCACCTTCGCCTTGGTGATCGGGTTGAACAGCAGGAAGCGCCGGTCGTCCTCGCTGGCGGTCCGGAAGTAGTCCGTCGACCGGGCCGCGAAGATCTTCATCGCCACCAGTCGGGCATAGGCGTCTGCCAGCATCCGTCGCACGTGCGGGAAGTCGGTGACCCGGTTGCCGTAGAGAATGCGGTTGTTGGCGTGGGTGACGGACTCGAAGAAGGCGTGCTCGCAGATGCCGATGCTGGCCCAGCCCAGGTTGACCTTGCCCACGTTTACTGTCGCCAGTGCCGCGTCGAAGGCGGACTTGCCTACGTGCAGGATGTCGGACTGCGCCACCGGGTAGGAGTGCAGGTTGAACGCGGCGACGAACATCTGTCCGGCGACGACATTCTTGATCAGTTCGTAGGACCCGTGGCTGGGGTCGACAAGGAAGAACACGTGCTCGCCCGGATGTTCGGGATCGTCGTCGGCGAACTTGCCGTACACGCTGAGCCGGCCAGCGGCGTTGCCGTTTCCTATGTACCACTTGCCGCCACTGGCGCTGAACCCGTCGGCGGTGCGGCGCAGGATCATGTCCGAGGAATAGATATCGGCGCCGTGTTCGCGTTCGGAGAGTCCGAATCCGAAGATGTGGCCCTCTTCCAACAGGCCGGCGACCAGTTTGCGCGCCTCGTCGTTTTCGCTGAGCCACACCGGGCCCAGACCGAGGACCGAGACCTGCCAGGCATACCAGTGCGCTAGTGAGTAGAAGCCCAGGATCTCGTTGAGTTCATTGATCCGAGCGAGATCCCAGCGCGCATCGTCATTGCCGACCAGGGTGCCGACCTCTGCGGGTGTGGCGAAGGTGGCGAAGATCTTTTTGTCAGCAATCAGTTTCAGGAAGTCGCTGTACCACTCCCCGGAGTAGTACTCGTCTTTGTTTCTGGCCAGGCCCTTGTTCTCGAAGAAGTCGATCAACGCCTGCAGTTGACTCCGGGTCTTGGTGTCGAAGGAACTCGGGTCATAGGCGTGGGGATTGAACAGCAGTGGCATGTGATCCTCCCGGGTCTGGCCGGGTCAGCGTAGCGCGTCTGTTTTTGTCGGGGGGTTCTTCTAGTATCGAATGTATGTTCGATGGTGGTGATGAGGCGGCGTTGTTGGCGGAGATGACGGCGGGTCGGCGGGCGGAGCGGGCGGCGGTGGCGCGG
>SYAA01000162.1 GCA_005789055.1 Actinomycetota bacterium | reverse complement strand
GTGCGGTGCAATGAACGGATCAAATTCTCCGCGCTGTCCGCCAAGGCGCTGGCACTGGGCTTTGACGCGGTGGCCACCGGTCATTACGCCCGACTGTCCGAGGGCCGGTTGCGACGGGCCGTCGACCCCGACAAGGATCAGTCCTATGTGCTGGCCGTGCTGACCGCAGAACAGTTGCGCCACGCCGCATTCCCGGTCGGGGACACACCCAAGCCGCAGATCCGGGCCGAAGCGGCGAGCCGCGGACTCGCGGTCGCGGACAAGCCCGACAGTCACGACATCTGCTTCATTCCCTCCGGAGACACCCAGGCGTTTCTGGGTGCGCGCATCGGCGTTCGGGCCGGCGCGGTGATCGACGCCGAAGGAGCGGTGCTCGCCCGGCACGACGGGGTGCACGGCTTCACCGTGGGCCAGCGCAAGGGTCTTGGCATCGCCGGGCCCGGTCCCGATGGTCAGCCGCGCTACGTCACCGCCATCGACGCCGAATCGGGCACGGTGCGCGTGGGCGGGGCCGGTGACCTCGACGTGTGGTCGCTGACCGGTGTGCGGCCGGTGTTCACCCGCGGTGTCGAAATCGACGGACTCGTCGACTGCGAGGTTCAGGTGCGCGCCCACGGCGGCGTGGTGGAGGCGATCGCCGGCGTGGCCGAGGGACGGCTGCAGGTGGCACTGCGTGCGCCGTTACGCGGGGTAGCGCCGGGCCAGACGATGGTGCTCTACCGTCCGGACCCGTCGGGTGATGAAGTCATCGGCAGCGCCACCCTCGTCACGACACCGCAGTGAATGTTTTCGCGGCAGCTACCGGGGTGGGCTCGTGGCCCGGTTCGACGCCCCGGGAAGCCGCCGAGATCGTCATCGGCGAACTGCATCAACTTCCGCACCTGGTGGAACTTCCGGATCGCGGCGTCGGCGCGGACCTGATCGGGCGGTCCGGGGCTCTGCTGGTCGATATCGCGATCGACACCGTCACCCGCGGGTACCGGATCGCCGCGCGTCCCGGAGCGGTGATGCGGCGAGCGCGCAGCCTGCTCGATGAAGATGTGGACGCACTCGAGGAAGCATGGGAGAAGGCCGGGGGCGCCGATCGGGTGGTCAAGGTGCAGGCGCCCGGCCCCATCACGCTGGCCGCCCAGTTGGAGTTGGCCAACGGCCACCGGGCGATCACCGATGCCGGGGCGGTGCGCGATCTGACGGCGTCGCTGGCCGAAGGGGTCTCGCGACACTGCGCCCAGGTGGCCCGTCGGCTCTCGACCACGGTGGTGGTGCAGTTCGACGAGCCGCTGCTGACGGTCGCGCTGGCCGGCCGGCTCACCGGAGTGACGGCGCTGAGCACGGTGCATCCGGTCGACGAGACCCGCTTCATCAGTCTTCTCGACGAATGCGTTGGTGCGGTCGGAGGCGAAGCGATGCTGCACAGCTGTGCCGCGGACCTGCCGTGGAAGGCGTTGCGGCGCAGCACGATCAAAGCGGTATCGGTGGACGCGGCCACCCTGTCTGCCAGCGACCTCGACGGGATTGGCGAGTTTGTCGATTCCGGCCGCTGCGTGGTGCTGGGCCTGGTTCCCGCTCTGGTCCCAGATCGAGTGCCCGCTGTCGAGGAGCTGGCCGCTGCGGCGGTCGCCGTCACCGATCGACTCGGCTTCGCGCGCGCGGTGCTGCGCGACCGGATCGGAATCAGCCCGGCCGGTGGGCTGGCCGGTGCCACCGATGCCTGGGCCCGCTCGGCGATCGGGCTCGCGCAACAGGTGGCCGAGGTGCTGGCCAGCGAACCGGAATCGGTCTAGGCGATGGTTTTCGGGTCGGTCTCGATGGACCGCAGGCCGGGCCCGAGGTAGTACATGACCAGTAGAGCGTGGAGCATCAAGACCAGACGTGCGTCGGTCGCGATGGCGACGACGGCGATCAATGGGAATGCCACGATTGCGAAGCCGTAGCGCCGGAAAAGCTTGCGGACCTCGTGCTCCGGTACCGGCGAGCGATTCAAGCCGGCGGAAAAAATGTGATAGCAGATCAGAAATCGGCTGATCGCCATGCCCTCCATGACAAACGTATAGACCAGCACCGCGGTACGTGCGTCAGCACCGCTGAGCAAGACGTAGTCGGCGTAGGTGGCGGTCGCGTACGGGATGGTGACGACGAAGAGCAGCAGAAGCAGGTTGTAGAGCATCAGTCGTCGGTCAACGGTGTTGGTGAGCGTGAACAGGTAGTGATGGTTCATCCACACCACGCCGATGATGAAGAAGCTGAGTACGTACGCCGCGAATGACGGCCACTGTTGGCGGATCTGTGTCGCCAGGGCGACTTGCGAGCGGACACCGGCATGGAGGTTGAAAGCCAACAGGGTGATCGCGACCGCGAGGACGCCGTCGCTGAAGGCCTCAACTCGGCCCTTTCCCATGTCACCGTCCTCGCGGTCGCCGGATGTTTGTGGCTGGAGCCTACTGCCTGAGCGGGAGCCGTCAGCTGGGTAACCTGCGGAGGTGACCCCCGACGATCCGGATACCGATCCGATCGACCCAGATATCCGCCGACGCTGGCAGGAACTCGCCGTCGAGGTGCGCGAACACCAGTTCCGCTACTACATCAAAGACGCCCCGATCGTCTCCGACGCCGAGTTCGACGCACTGTTCCACGAACTCGTCGCGCTCGAGGAGCGCTACCCGGAACTGCGGGTGGCGGACTCGCCCACGCAACTGGTTGGCGGGGCCGGCTTCGCCACCGAGTTCACCGCCGCCGAACATCTCGAACGTATGCTCAGCCTCGATGACGTGTTCGACACTGAGGAGTTGGCCGCGTGGTCGGTCCGAGTCCAGACTGAGCTAGGACCGGATCCGAACTACCTGTGCGAGCTGAAGGTCGACGGGGTGGCAATTGCCCTCGTCTACCGCGACGGCCGACTGGAACGCGCCGCGACCCGCGGTGATGGCCGCGTTGGTGAAGACGTCACGCTCAATGCCCGCACGATTGGCGACATCCCCGAAATGCTCACCGCAGCAGAGGGATTCCCGATCCCCGAGGTTCTCGAGGTGCGCGGCGAGGTCTTCTTCATGCTCGCCGATTTCGCGACGCTGAATGCCAGCCTGGTCGAAGATGGCAAGGCGCCGTTCGCCAATCCCCGCAACAGTGCGGCCGGGTCACTGCGACAGAAGAACCCGGCCATCACCGCGCGGCGCCCGCTTCGGATGATCTGTCACGGACTGGGCTACACGCAGGGCTTCAACCCCGCGACGTTGCACGACGCCTACCGTGCGCTGAAGGCCTGGGGGCTGCCGGTCTCTGATCACACCACGCGGGTGGCCGGGCT
>SYAA01000017.1 GCA_005789055.1 Actinomycetota bacterium | reverse complement strand
GCGTCGCGCCCCCAGAGGATCGCCACCAGTGGCTGATCGCGGGCGACCAGAGCGCGGATCGCGCACTCGGTAACTTCTTCCCAGCCCTTCCCGCGGTGCGAAGCCGGGGCACCCGCGCGCACCGTGAGCACTCGGTTGAGCAGCAGGACACCGCGCTGAGCCCACGCGGTCAGGTCACCGCTGGCCGGGGCCGGGTAGCCCAGGTCGGCACCGTACTCGGCGACGATGTTGGCCAGACTGCGCGGCAACGGCCGCACCCCCGGGGCAACCGAGAAACTCAGGCCCATCGCGTGCCCCGGTGTCGGATAGGGATCTTGGCCGACAATAAGCACCTTGACCTCGGCCATCGGGAAGGTGAAGGCGCGCAGCACATCGGGACCCGGCGGCAGATAACCGCGGCCCCCGTCGATCTCGGCACGCAGGAACTCACCCATCCGTGCGACCTGCCGACCCACCGGTTCCAGTGCCGCTGCCCACCCGGCTTCGACCAGGTCGGTCAGGGGCCGGGCGCTCACCCGGGACAAACTAGCTCATGGTTGCGTGCACCGGCATCATCGCCCGGGGCTATATTTCCGGCGTGAACTTCTGCGTTGCCGATGCCCTCGCGCGCTGGGTCGCCCCCCTTGTCGTGGTGGCGGCCGCCGCGACGATGATCAGTCCCATCGACCCGCCACCCCTGAACGCCCAACGGCCCGGGGAGAGCCCGGCGGTGCGACTGGCCACCGAGGCCAACCCCTTGGCCGGCAGACCCTTCTACGTCGACCCCATCTCCAGGGCGATGGCGGCCGCGAAGAGCGCCAACCCGCCAAGTCCGGAATTGACCATCATCGCCAACACGCCCCAGGCGTACTGGCTCGACCACGCGTTCCCGACCGCCACCGTCGCCAGCACCGTCTCCCGATACGCCGGCGCAGCACAGGCCGCCGGCGCTATGCCGATCCTGGTGCTCTACGCGATCCCCCACCGTGATTGCGGCAGCTTCGCGGCAGGCGGGTTCGCGACCGCCGCGGGCTATCGCAGTTGGATCGACGCCGTCGCCGCCGGTCTGGGCGCACTGCCGGCGGCGATCATCCTCGAACCCGACGCCTTGGCCATGGCCGACTGTCTGTCTCCCGAACAGCGCCAGGAACGCTTCGACGTGCTGAGCTACGCCGTCGACACGCTGACGCAGAACCCGGCCGCCGCGGTGTACGTCGACGGCGGACACTCGCGCTGGGTCAGCGCCGAGGATATGGCAGGTCGGCTCAACGCCGTCGGTGTGGACCGCGCGAGGGGCTTCAGCCTCAACATCACGAACTACTACACCACCGAAGAGGAAATCGGCTACGGCGAGACGATCTCAGCGCTCACCGGCGGAGCGCACTACGTGATCGACACCTCGCGCAACGGGGCCGGACCGCTGCCCGATGCCCCGCTGAGTTGGTGCAACCCGGACGGACGCGCACTGGGCGTCGCGCCGACGACCGCCACCGCAGGCGCGCACGCCGATGCCTACCTGTGGCTCAAACGCGTCGGTGAGTCCGACGGGTCCTGCGATCGCGGGGATCCCCCGGCCGGCCGCTTCATCAATGAGTTCGCGATCGAACTGGTTCGCAACGCGGGCGGGTAGCGCGGTCAGTCGAAGGATTGCCACCCCGCCGGACCCGACCACGGCGCTCCATCGATGAGCACCACCCCGGCCCCGGCCCGAACGATCCCGACCACCCGCCACCCCGGCGCTGGCGAATCCGGAAAACAACCCACCAGCGCGTGATCCTCGCCGCCGGCCAGCACCAGCGCCCATGGGTCGGCCCCGGCAGCGGCGGCGGCGGCGGTCACCGCATCGACATCGGTGCGCAGGGCCTCCCGATTCAAGTCCATCGTCACCCCGGATGCCTCCGCAATGTGGCCCAGGTCGGCCAGCAGGCCATCGGAGACGTCAGTCATCGCCTGTGCTCCGGCCTGGGCCGCAGCGCGCCCTTGGCCATACGGCGGTCGCGGCACCAGATGCTGGCTGCGAAGGTCGGCGAATGCGTCAATTCCGTTGCTCCACAGCGCATATCCCGCCGCCGAACGGCCCAGATCACCGGCCACCGCGATCACCGCTCCCGCTCGCGCCCCGCCGCGCAGCACTGCAGAGCGACCACCGAGGTCCCCCAGCGCAGCCACCGATATCACCCACTGATCGCTAGCGACCAGATCCCCGCCGACGATGCCGGCGCCGAAGAGATCGGCCTCGGCCCACAAGCCGGCACCGAGTTCGGCCACCTGCGCCGCCGACGTGGTCGCGGGCGCGCCGAGGGCCACCACAAATGCCGTGGGGCGCGCACCCATCGCCTCAATGTCGGCGGCGTTCTGGGCAATCGCCTTGCGGCCGACGTCATGGGCGCTCGACCAGTCCAGCCGGAAATGCCGACCCTCTACGAGCATGTCGGTACTCACCACCACCCGGCCGTCCGGCGCGTCAACCACCGCCGCGTCATCGCCCGGTCCGACGCTGACACCGGCGGGCCACGATCGTCGGGCAACGAGACGCTCGATCACCGCGAACTCCCCCAACTGCTGCAGGGTGGGTTCGGCGCGCTCTGTCACCGCGTCTCCTCTGCCCGAGCCCTTGCGGGGTCCTGCGGTACGTTAAGTGGGCCAGTCTAGGTGGACCGGCGCACGGCAGACGAGGAGACGAGGTGGCGGGCGATCGGCTCGACGGGCCGCCGCGCGCGCTGATGATCGCCGCCGTCGCGATCGCCGTCACCGCTCTGGGTGCCGTGCTGACAATCGCTGCCACCCGGGGCACACCGGCCGCCCCCGTCGTCATCGCGGCCGTGCCCGCACCCGGTGCGCAGACCCCGCAATGCCAGGCGCTGATCAACACACTGCCGGACCGCCTCGGCGAACTCCGGCGCGCCGCCACCGCGGAGCCGACCCCGGCCGGCACCGCAGCATGGCGCGCCGACGGCGAACCGGTGATCCTGCGCTGTGGACTGGGCCGGCCGGCCGAGTTCGTCGTCGGCGCACCGATCCAGGTGGTCAACGACGTCGAGTGGTTCCGGATCGACGATCCCGCCATCGCTCGCAGCACCTGGGTCAGTGTGGACCGGCCGGTGTACGTCGGGCTGACCCTGCCGGCCGGTTCGGGGCCGACCGCGATCCAGTCGGTGTCGGATGTGATCGCGCGAACAATGGCGGCGATGCCGATCCGCCCGGGGCCTCCGGCCTGAACGGCACCGGTATCAGCGCAAGCCGGTGCCTCGAGCCAGGGCCGTCTCCACCATGGTCCCCAACAGTGTCGGGTAATCGACTCCAGTTGCTCCCCACATGCGCGGAAACATCGAGATAGTGGTGAATCCCGGCATCGTATTGATCTCGTTGACCACCGGTCCGGAGTCGGTGAGAAAGAAATCGACCCTGGCCAGGCCCTGACAATCCAGCGCCGTAAAAGTGCGAATCGCCAAGCTCTGCAACGTCTTTACGATGTGGTCATCCACCGCAGCGGGCACGTCGAGTTCGGCGGCATCGTCGAGATACTTGGTGTCGAAGTCGTAGACCCCGACTCCGGGAACCCTGATTTCACCGATCGTGCTCGCCCTCACCGAGCCGTCCGGGAACTCAAGCACTCCGCACTCAAGTTCCCTGCCATCGATCGCGGCCTCGACGATCACCTTCGGGTCGTGGCGCCGGGCGTCGGCGATTGCGCTGGCCAATTCCGATTCGGCGGACACTCGGCTTACCCCGATCGAGGATCCACCGCGAGCCGGCT
>SYAA01000161.1 GCA_005789055.1 Actinomycetota bacterium | reverse complement strand
CTCTCGCAGCGGGTTCAGTTCACCGGATCCGAGGAGCGCCAGTTTCATCGCGGGCCCGTCGCCGCCGGCGCGTTTGGTCTCCGAGGGGGGAAGCACGACGATCACGTCCCCGACGTTAACCGGCCGGCGGTCAGGGGGTCCCGAAACCCGCCGCAGCCAACGCGGACCGGCCGACCGGGCCGGTCACGAAGTTCACAAAGGCGCCCGCCAGCGAGATATCGCGGGACTGCTTCAGGGTCGCTATCTGGTAGGTGTTGATCGCGTTCGCGGCCTCCGGGAAAGACACCGCCGTCACGCTGTCACCGGCGGCCAGGGCATCGGTGACGTACACCAAGCCGGCGTCGGCGGCTCCGCTGGTCACCTTGTTCAGCACGTCCGTCACCGATGATTCCTCACTGACCGGCCGCAGATCGATACCGGCCTCTTGCTCCAATCGTGGTAGCGCCGCCCCGCACGGAACCTGGACCGCGCACACCACCACGCTGACGTTTTCCAGATCGCGAAATGATTTCAGGCCCAATGGATTTTGGGGTGCGACGGCGATTGTCAGGGTATTGGTGGCGAACCCTGCGGGCTGACCGCGGAGAAGTCCGAAACCGGCGGCACGGTTCATGGTTGGGGTATCGGCCGAGGCGAAAACATCCGCTTCGGCGCCCTGAGTCAACTGGCTGAGCAGATCGGCGGAACCGGCGAAGGACAATTCGACGACGGTACCGGGATTGGCGGCGGTGAACCGGTCGCCGATCTCGGTGAAGGGCGTCTTGAGGGACGCCGCTGCGAAGATGAGAAGCCGGTCAGCGCGGGGAGGCGAAACGCAACCGCTGGCCAACACCAGCAATGCGCAGAACGCGATCCGTGCTAGGCCGGTGATCACCGGGATGGGTTCTTCAGAACGGAAGTTGACCGTGTCCGGACGCGCCCGCTAGTCCGTTGAGCACGTTGAGTTCATGACGCAATCGCAGTTGCGCTAGCCAGGGCGGAATTTCCTCCGGTGGAATACCGTCCTGTGTCAACTGCCACGGTTGGCATCCCCGGGTCTTGAAGGCGACATCGGTTGCCTCGATCGCGATCAACTGGGGTTGTGATGTCAGCGCATTGTTCAGGGTGACGTTATCGGCGCCGATCCGCCTCCAGTAACAGGTTTCTCCCTCCACCGGGCCCGCCGAGGCGTACACACCGGGCGCGATCTCTGTGCCAACCGTGAAGGTCCCGTTCTGGATCAGGTGCACGGGGGAGGACACGGGGGACAGCCCAGCGGAGGTCCCAGGGGAGGACTCGGGGGAGGACACAGCGGGGGGCACGGGGGAGGGCACGGTTGGATCTGCCGGATCAGCGGTGGCTATCCCGGGGCCGTGGAGACCGCACCCGAGTGCCACCACGACCGCGGCGCGCGCGAGAACCCGATCCATAACGCAAAGATTACCCGGCAGGTCTGGAGGGGAGCTGTTGTGGCCGGTCGGCGGCAACAAATCGGTTGCGGTAGTCGTTCAACCGCTGTCCCACCTCGTCGGGGTCGATGCCAATCGCGGCGGGGTCGTAGTTGATCCCGCCGTGGCGCCCGCGCGGATGAGAGGCGCTGAATGCCGCCATCGCAGCCCGCACGTCCTCGGTGTACGGCTGACCGGCCACCCGGTAGATCGCGCCGAGTGTGGCGTCTTCGTCTGCCATGAAATCGACGAATCGAACATCAATCGATTGCGCGCCGGGCAACACGTCGCGGTCGCGCAGACATCCGTTCAGCAGATCCTCCGCCCGGCGCAGCCAGTACCGGCCGATGGCGCGCGGGTCCGGGTGATCGTTGGCCATCCGCGAGGCATAGGCCACCATGGTCACCAGTGAGCGGGTCACGTCAACCGGATCGCGATGTGTCACCACGAAAGTCGCATCCGGAAAGGCAGCCGATACGGCTTCGAACTGTTCGAGGTGTTGCGGTGACTTCAACACCCATCGGGTACCGCCACGCAGCCACTGCAGGGCCTGTAGGGAGCGCTTGAGATAGCGGTACGAGGGCAGCTGATCGTGTGACCTGTAGTGCGCGGCGAAGCTGGGCACCTGGTAGGTGGTCTCGAAGAGCATGCCGGAGATGTCGTTAGCCAGCAGCTGGATCTCCTCGTGCGCATGGTCGACGGTCATCTCATGCATCCGTTTGAACTCCGGCATCGTCGCATCAAGTAGCTCCAGACCTGCCGAGCACCGCTGCCTTCGGCCCTGATCGCCGGCCTCATCGGGCGCCGGAAATGGCTCGAGGCTTTCCCAGTACGGCAGCGAGCGGATGTTGGGGTCGGCGGCGATGAGATTGTGCAGGTGGGTGGTGCCGCTGCGGGGCAGCCCGCAGATGATGATGGGCCGCTCGATTGCGATGGATTCGATCTCGGGATGCGCGGCGATCAGTGCTTCCAACCGGAGTCGATTCACAAGGTTGCCGACCAATTGTTCGAACGCGATCGCCACCCCCGCCTGGGATAGGCCGGCCTCGTCGCGCAGTGCCGCGCACAGCACCTCCAGGCGCTCGCGGAATGCCGGTTCACCCCACTGCCTCAGGCCGGTGCGCTCCGACGCGGTCGACATGAGCGCCGCAGGCGTCAGTTCCAGCCCGGCACCGTAGGCCGCGAGTGCGGCACGGATCGGATGCGCTCCCTCCGGATAAACCGGGTGGGCCAGGTCGGGGAGGTCCACCGCCTCCGGTCGGGCGGTCATCAGCTGAGAACCTCGGCAACCTTGACCACCCGACAGACCGGCCGCTGCGGGGTTTCCTCGGGCAGGAACCAGCGCAACCAGATCAGGCCGCTCGACCGGCCTGCGGTGGATACCCAGTTGGGATGGCCCGGATCGGTGCCGCTGACCACGATCCGCCACGATCCGTCCGGTTCGTAGGCGATGTGTGCGCCGTTGATGGTGACGCGTTCACCGGTGACGCGTTCGTAGGTGTAGTCGTAGGTGTGCAAGAACGGGTTCCACAGGCACAGGTTCCAGAACGCGCATGCCGGCGAGGTGCCGTCGATGATCAGCGCCTGACCATGCTCGAGTTGATAGGCACCCATCGCGTAGGCGGCGTCAGCGGCAGACCACCCGTAGGCGTGCTGGGGCACCGGGTAGGGCTCGGCGATCTCGTTCGGTGGCGATATCCGGGTCGGGATGAAGGAACACTGCTCGTTGATCCAGGTCCGGGCCGCCCGCAGCCTGCGGGTGAGGTCCTCCCGGCTGTCCTGGCGGCGGCTCGGAGGGTCGATCGCCTCAATGCGCCACTGGGCTCGCCGGTCGGTATCGGGGTTGTTCAGGTAGTCCCGAGTCAGTGCAACGACGGCGTCGGTGTCGAGGGTGAGGCCCGGCTGCCCACCCAGTGCCCCGGGAGCGAGGACGAACTCGAAGTTACCGTCGGCGTCGAACGCCAGCGAGCGGTCGTTGAGGGTGCCGACGATCCGATTGCTGTAGTGGCCGTCGTCCGGACCGCCGTAGACCGTGATCGACAGGTACACCGAGTCCCCGCGGTTCCCGCTCACCCGGTAACTGCGTTGGGGGTCGATGGGCGCGAGTTGATAGAACGCGTCGGAGTTGTCTCCACCCCACTTCTGGTACGGGCCGATGATGTCGACGAAGCGGGGATTGTCCTTGTCGCCCCACACGTAGGCATCGACCGCCACCCGCAGCAGGCTGAACGTCAGTCGATAGCCGTCCAGCAGATCAGCGTCCTCCAGGGGCGGATCGGCCGCCAGGAATTTCGCTTCGATGGCCGCGAGTTCGGCGAGCAACCCATGGAAAGCCTGCGCGAGTTCGTCGTCAGCCACGCCCTGCACTCCTTTCGGTATGTCGGGGCCAACGGTATGTGGTGGTGAACCGCCGTCTTACGCTTTTCTGACCGAGGGCCTAAATCCCTGGCGGCCACCACCGGGTGTCCCTAGCCTCGAACTACACGCTCGTCACTCGAGAGGATTCGCATGAAGACACCTATCCCAGCCCTGATCAGGTCATTGGCCCTGGTAACGGCGGTGGCGGGGTTGACCTTCGGCATCGCGCAGCCGGCCCCCGCGGCCGCCGCTGATCTCAACTTCAGCGGGACCACCCTGAGCGGGGCGCCGTTCAACGGCGCAAGCCTTCAGGGCAAGCCCGCGGTGCTGTGGTTCTGGACTCCGTGGTGCCCGTTCTGCAATCAGGAAGCGCCCAGCGTCAGCGCGGTCGCGGCCGCCAATCCGAATGTGACCTTTGTCGGGGTGTCGACCCGGGCAGATGTCTCCGCCATGGCGAACTTCGCCTCGAAGTACAACTTGAACTTCACCAATCTCAATGACGCCGACGGCTCGATCTGGGCGATGTTCAACGTGCCCTGGCAGCCCGCCTATGTGTTCCTCAACTCCGACGGATCGTCGACCTTTGTGAACAACCCGGTCTCGGCGATGTCCCAGCAGGATCTCACTAATCGGGTGCAAGCGCTCACGTAGGTGGAACAAAATCTCGTCGCGCTGGCCTTCGTGGCCGGCATGGTCGCGGCGTTCAACCCCTGCGGGTTCGCCATGCTGCCTGCCTACCTAACCCTGGTGATCGATCCGCACAGCGGCGGGCAGCTCGCCGCAGTGGGACGGGCGCTGGCCGCGACCGCGGCCATGGCACTGGGGTTCCTGGCGGTGTTCGGGTCGTTCGGTCTGCTGACCGTGTCGGTGGCCTCAACGGTGCAGCGTTATCTGCCCTACGTCACCCTTGTCATCGGGGTCGGGTTGGTCGTAGCCGGTGTCTGGTTGCTGTCGGGCCGGGAACTTCGCGCCCCGAACCTGGCGGGTGGCAGGTGGGCGCCCACGGCCCGGTTGGGATCAATGTTCGGATATGGCGTCGGCTACGCGATCGCGTCCCTGTCGTGCACCATCGGGCCCTTCCTGGCGGTCACCGGGAGCAGCCTGCGGCGGGGATCGCCGGCCCAGGGTGTGCTGGCCTATGTCGCCTATGCGGCAGGAATCGCCCTCGTGGTCGGTGTCTTGGCGGTAGCAGTGGCGCTGGCCAGTTCGTCGATGGTCGACCGGATGCGCGCGGTGTTGCCGCACATCAACCGGATCAGCGGCCTGATTCTGGTGGTGGTGGGCCTGTACGTGGGCTACTACGGCTTCTACGAGATTCGGCTGTTCACCGCGAACGGCAGTGCCGAGGATCCGGTGGTCAGTGCGGCGGGGCGGATCCAGCGTGCGCTGGCGGGCTGGGTCTACACCCACGGCGCCTGGCCGTGGCTGCTGGCCCTGGGTGTGCTCATCGCGGCCGCCGCGGCGGTATGGGCACGGCGGCGACGGGTCCACCGGTAGGCGCAGCGCCGTTATAGTCGAATTCCGCGTCGAGTCAGACTAATCGGGCACGAGCGGAACGCGACGAGGTCGAGAGGAACGAGATGAGACAGTCCACCCGCACCTGGGTTGCCGCTGCGGCGGCGGTTCTGGGTCTGTCGACGGTGCCGGTGGCGATCGTCACGATCTCCGGCAGCGGAGAGGCCCATGCCGATGTCTGCGCCAGCGCCGGGCGGCGAGTCTCGGTGAGTGGGTGCGCCAACCTGTCCGACGTGATGGCGCCCTATGTGGTGGGGCCCGACGCTTACGCGCCGCTTCCCCAAGACATCGCGCCCAACGTGAACGCCTGCGTGGGCTACAACGGCCGCTGGGTCAGCGCCAACACCTGCGGGTAGGTCGCCAACGACGAGATGCCCCGCTCGAACCAGCGGGGCATCTCATCTTTTGGCAGTTACTTCGTGACGTTACTTCTTGACGTCGAACCGGTCGAGGTCCATCACCTTGGCCCACGCCGCGGCGAAGTCCCGGACGAACTTCTCCTTTGCGTCGTCCTCGGCGTAAACCTCGGCAACCGCACGCAGTTGCGAGTTCGACCCGAAAATCAGATCGACGCGGCTTCCGATCCACTTCTGCTTACCCGTGGACCGATCCTTGCCCACGTAGGTCTCGTCGTCCTTCGATGACGGCGACCACTCGGTGTCCATATCGAGAATGTTCACGAAGAAGTCGTTCGTCAACCGACCCGGCTTGTCGGTGAAAACACCGAGCTTAGAGTCCTTGAAATTGGCGCCGAGCACCCGAAGACCGCCCACCAGAACGCTCATCTCCGGAACCGTCAGCGTCAAAAGATTCGCCCGGTCGATCAACATGTACTCGGCCGGCAGGGGATTGCCCTTGCCGGCGAAGTTGCGGAAACCATCGGATTTCGGCTCCAGGTACGCGAAGGACTCGACATCAGTCATCTCCTGGCTGGCGTCACCGCGACCCGGGGTGAATGGCACGGTGATGTCGACCCCGCCGTCCTTGGCGGCCTTCTCCACCGCAGCGACGCCGCCGAGAACCACGAGATCGGCGAACGACACCGTGGTACCGGATGCCTTCTGGATTTCCTCCAGCTTGCGCACCACCTGGGCCAGCTCGTCGGGCTCGTTCGATTCCCAACCGGCTTGCGGCTGTAGGCGGATGCGGCCACCATTGGCGCCGCCGCGTTTGTCGCTGTCGCGATACGACGCGGCCGCCTTCCATGCGGTCGAAACCAACTGCGGCACAGTCAGACCCGACGCAAGAATCTGCTCCTTCAGCGCCGTGATGTCCTTAGCGCTGAGCTTGCTCTTGCCGGTGGGGATGTTGTCCTGCCACAGCAGTGCCTCCTTGGGTACCAGAGGCCCCACATAGCGGGCGACCGGCCCCATGTCGCGGTGGACCAACTTGAACCAGGCCCGGGCGAACGCGTCGGCAAGCTCCTCGGGATGGTCCAGCCAGCGCCGGGTGATGGGCTCGTAGATCGGGTCCACCCGCATCGAGAGATCCGTGGTCAGCATCGACGGATTTGTCCTGCCCGAGCCGAACGCCTCGGGCACGGCGTCAGCGCCCGCGCCGTCTTTGGGCTTCCACTGATGGGCTCCGGTCGGGCTGGCGGTGAGTTCCCATTCGTAGCCGTAGAGGGTTTCCAGGTAGCTGTTATCCCATTCGGTCGGGGTGGGGGTCCAGATGACCTCCAGTCCGCTGGTGACGGCGTCCTTACCAACGCCGGTGCCGAAGGCGCTCTGCCAGCCCAGGCCCTGTAGCTCGATCGGAGCGGCTTCTGGCTCCGGGCCGACGTTCCCGTCGCCGCCCGCGCCGTGGGTCTTG